>NZ_JBIVFO010000026.1:0-15070 GCF_044748225.1 Streptomyces sp. NPDC090021
GGGCGCGCGCCGGGGCGTCTCCTCGGGCGCCGAACGGTTCTCGGGGCCGGAAAGCGCGGCAGTGGTGCGTTCGGCGCCCTGCGGGGATCGCCCCGACACACTCCCGGCCCCACCGGAGCCTCCCGTGGTGGGTTCCGGCAGGCTTCCCGCCTCGCTGGGAGCTTCGGTGGTGGGTTCCGGCGGGCTTTCGGCCTTGCCGGGAGGTCCGGTGGTGGGCTCCGGCAGGCTTCCCGCCTCGCTGGGAGCTTCGGTGGTGGGCTGCGGCAGGCTTTCGGCCCCACCGGAACCTTCCGTGGTGGGTTCCGGCAGGCTTTCGGCCCCACCAGAACCTCCCGTGGTGGGTTCCGGCAGGCTTCCCGCCTCGCTGGGAGCCTTGGTGGTGGGCTGCGGGGGGCTTTCGGCCTCGCTGGGAGGGGGAGCCGGGGATCGATCCGGAGCGTTTTCGGGGTTTGGGGTGGGGCCGGTCATGCGGTGGGTCCCGTCAGGAGCGGCTTGGTGCGGGCCAGGGTGAGGTCGAGGGTGCGCAGGCGGGCGTAGGCGTCGGCGTCGGCGGTGCGGCCGCCGTACGTGACGTCGTCGAAGGTGCGGGCGGCGGCGCGGAGGGCGGCGGCGTGGTCGGGAAGGGACACGGCGGCTTCGGCGGCGGCCTCGTCGGCGGTGCGGCCCGGGCGGGGGTCCAGCAGGGTGCGCTCCTCCAGTGAGCGGACGACGGCGCGCATGCGTTCCTGGACGGCTTCCGTCCAGCGGCCGGCGGTGGCGTGGGCGTCGGCGGCGGTGCGGTGGTCGGCCGCGCTGCGGACGCCGTCGTCGAAGAGGGTGCCCGCGGGGGCGGCGGTGCGGCGGGGGGAGCCGAGGCGCCACCACAGGGCGGCGACGGCGAGGACGAGCAGGAGGAGGACGGCGAGCAGGCCCACGGCGCCTCCGGGGGTCGCCCCGGAGGCGGCGCCGAACAGGTCGTCGAGCCACTCGAAGAACGCGCGCAGGGCGCGGTCGAGCAGGTTCGGGTCGTTCTCGTGGTACATCGGCTTGGACAGTTCGCGTTCCGCGGCCTCCTGCGCGGGCGTACGCGGTGTCGTCACCGGTGGTGTCTCCCCGGTCGGCAGGAGTGCCGCGGTGCGGGTGATGAGGCCCCCCGTGCTCATCATCGGTGGGTCAGCCTCCGGTCGTGCCGTAGTTCTCGATGCCGGCCGCCCGGGCGAGTTCCAGGTCCAGGCCCTCGCGGCGGATGCGCTGGTCGACGTAGAGCAGGACGGTGACGCCGGACTGGATGGGCATGATGATCGTCTGGGCGATGATCAGGCCGATGCCGAAGAAGATCAGCGGCCCCCAGGCGGTCTGGGCGCTGCCGTCCGCCAGGGAGTAGATGCCGCCGCCGAAGGCGAAGGCGCCGATCATCTGGAAAAACGCCAAGACCATCAGCGCGACCATGAAGGCGATCAGGGCCGTGAGGACCGTGATGCCGAAGACGCGCCACCACGCGCCGCGGACGAGCTTTGAGGAGCGGGTGAAGGCCTTGATGACGGTGCTCTTCTCCAGCATCAGGGCGGGGGAGGCCAGGCTGAACTTGATCCCGAGCCAGATGATGAGGGGCACCCAGGCGACGAAGCCGACGACGATCAGGCCGGCGTTGCCCGCGAGGGCTCCGGGCAGCACCAGGACGGCGCCGAGCAGGATGATGCCGAGGGCCAGCAGCAGGGTCAGGCCGATCAGGCGCAGCAGCTGGGGGCGGGCCTCGCGCCAGGTGGTGGAGACCGAGGAGTGCTGTCCGAGGATGGCCCGACTGAAGATCATCGTGAGCATCGCGGTGACCACGATCGTCCCGAGGACCTGGATGAACTGGTTCACGACCGAGACGGCGAGGGAGCTGCCGAGGCTGTCGATCACCTCCTCGGCGGTCATGTCCCCGGTGGAGCTGATGGGCAGGTCGTTCAGCATGAACTTCTGCACGAGCACGCTGATCACCTGGATGACCGTGGCCACGACCAGGGTGATGGGCACGACGGAGCGCCAGTGCGTGCGCATGGTGGCGACCGAGCCGTCGAGGATCTCGCCGAGGCCCAGCGGGCGCAGCGGGATGACTCCGGGCTTGGCGGCGGGCGGCTGGTGACCCCATCCGCCGGGGCCGCCGGGCTGCTGTCCCCAGCCGTTGGCGGGCTGCGCCGGGGGCCGGGGGGCGTCGGCGGGGGGTGTCGCGCCGGGGCTCGACCACTGGCCGGGCGGTGGCTGCTCGGCGGACCACTTGGAGTCGCCGGTGGGCCGGTGCGCGCCGCCGTCGGTGGCCGGCCGGTCGGCGGGGGTGCCCTGCCGATCGCCGTCGGACGGAGAGGATCCGGGCGTAGCCCAGCCCGGAGAGTCGTTCATCGTCGCTCCTTCACATCCACCTGTTGCGGCGGGGGCGCTGGTCGCTGCCATCGTGCCATGTGAGGACCCCGAACGGACCAGCAGTCCCCCCGGACGACCGGTGGCCCGTGCCCTTTATTGTCGCCCGGAGCGGTGTCGGGCCGGGCGGGCCGATCTCCACGCAGGTCGGAGGGGCGATTTCCAGCCCTTTTGGCTGTGGGACAGCTCACCGCCGGGTCGCGATTGGCTAATGGGATGATGTCAAGCATGAAGGGACGCGTCCTCGTCGTCGACGACGACACCGCGCTGGCCGAGATGCTCGGCATTGTGCTGCGGGGAGAAGGTTTTGAGCCGTCGTTCGTAGCGGACGGTGACAAGGCACTTGCTGCCTTCCGGGAGGCGAAGCCCGATCTGGTCCTACTGGATCTCATGCTGCCCGGACGGGACGGCATAGAGGTGTGCAGGCTGATCCGGGCCGAGTCCGGTGTGCCGATCGTCATGCTGACCGCCAAGAGCGACACGGTGGACGTGGTGGTGGGCCTGGAGTCCGGGGCCGACGACTACATCGTCAAGCCGTTCAAGCCGAAGGAGCTGGTGGCCCGCATCCGGGCCCGTCTGCGCCGTTCGGAGGAGCCTGCGCCCGAGCAGCTGACCATCGGTGACCTGGTCATCGACGTGGCCGGACACTCGGTCAAGCGTGACGGTGCCTCGATCGCCCTGACGCCGCTTGAGTTCGACCTGCTGGTCGCGCTCGCGCGCAAGCCCTGGCAGGTCTTCACCCGTGAGGTGCTGCTGGAGCAGGTCTGGGGCTACCGGCACGCGGCGGACACCCGGCTGGTCAACGTGCACGTGCAGCGTCTGCGCTCCAAGGTCGAGAAGGACCCGGAGCGTCCCGAGATCGTCGTGACGGTGCGTGGTGTCGGCTACAAGGCCGGACCCAGCTGACGTGCAGTCCGGCACCTCGGGCAGGGTCCGGGGCGGTTCCCGCCTGTGGACCGGCAGGCTGCTCCGGGACGGGGCGCCCGCCGGCAGGATGCTGCGGCTGTTCGTGCGTCTCGTACGCCGGCCGCTGCTTCCGGCTGTCCGGCTGTGGCGGCGCAACATCCAGCTGCGGGTGGTCGCCGCCACCCTGCTGATCTCGCTCTCGGTGGTCCTGGCCCTCGGCTTCGTCGTCATCGCGCAGGTCAGCAAGGGGCTCCTGGACGCGAAGGAGGAGGCCGCGCAGAGCCAGGCCGCGGGCGGTTTCGCGGTGGCGCAGGAGAAGGCCAACACCCCCGCGACCGTGGACGGGCCCGACGCGACCGACAACAAGGTCGGCCGTGACGCCAGTACGTGGATGAACTCGCTGGTCAAACAGCTGGCCAGTGGTGGCCAGACCGCCTTCGAGGTGGCCGCGCTCGGTGCCGGCACCGGGGAGCAGCCCCAGCCGGGCGCCCAGGGCGTCCGCGGCGCCCGCGCCTCCGGGAACGTGGATCCGACCGCCAGCGTGCCGATCAGTCTGCGCCAGGCCGTCAACCACGCCACCGGCACGTTCAAGACCTTCTCCGAGATCCGCTACACGAGCGGGGCGGAGCAGAAGCAGCCCGAGCCGGCGCTCGTCGTCGGCAAGCGGCTGACGGACATCAACGGGGATCCGTACGACCTGTACTACCTTTTCCCGCTCACCCAGGAGGAGGAGTCCCTCAACCTGGTCAAGAGCACCATCGCCACCGCCGGGCTGTTCGTCGTGGTCCTGCTGAGCGGTATCGCCTGGCTGGTCGTGCGCCAGGTCGTGAGTCCCGTACGGATGGCGGCCGGGATTGCCGAGCGGCTCTCGGCGGGACGGCTCCAGGAACGGATGAAGGTCACCGGCGAGGACGACATCGCCCGCCTGGGCGAGGCCTTCAACAAGATGGCGCAGAACCTCCAGAACAAGATCCAGCAGCTGGAGGAGCTGTCCCGGATGCAGCGCCGGTTCGTCTCGGACGTCAGCCACGAGCTGCGGACGCCGCTGACGACGGTGCGGATGGCCGCCGACGTCATCCACGACGCCCGAGTCGACTTCGATCCGGTGACCGCGCGCTCCGCCGAGCTGCTCGCCGGGCAGCTCGACCGCTTCGAGTCGCTCCTCGCGGACCTGCTGGAGATCAGCCGCTTCGACGCGGGGGCGGCGGCCCTGGAGGCCGAGCCGATCGACCTGCGCGAGGTGGTGCGCCGCGTCATCGACGGGGCGGAGCCGCTCGCGGAGCACAAGGGCACCCGGATCCGGGTCCTCGGCGACTCCCAGCCGGTGATCGCCGAGGCCGACGCACGGCGTGTCGAGCGCGTGCTGCGCAACCTCGTCGTGAACGCCGTGGAGCACGGTGAGGGCCGTGACGTGGTGGTCCGGCTGGCGTCCGCGGGCGGCGCCGTGGCCGTCGCGGTACGGGACTACGGCGTCGGGCTCAAGCCCGGCGAGGCGACCCGCGTCTTCAACCGTTTCTGGCGGGCCGACCCGGCGCGGGCGCGTACGACCGGCGGGACCGGCCTCGGCCTGTCCATCGCCGTCGAGGACGCCCGGCTGCACGGCGGCTGGCTGCAGGCCTGGGGAGAGCCGGGCGGCGGCTCGCAGTTCCGGCTGACGCTGCCGCGCACCGCCGACGAGCCGCTGCGGGGCTCGCCCATCCCGCTGGAGCCCGAGGACTCGCGGGCGAACCGGGCCAGGGCCGCGGCGGACGCCGCGGCCGCGGCCTCCGGCAGCGGGTCGGAACGCCCGCAGGCCGATGCGGGGGACCGCTCGCCGATACCGCCGCGGCCGCCGGTCGCCGGGGGGCTTGCGGTGCCCGCCGATCCGACGGCCCTGCCGGGGAGCGGGGCCCGGGTCGTGGCGCGCCCGGCCGAACAGGCACAGAAGGAGGATCGAGCCGATGGACGGTGAGCCCGTGGACGCGCGGTGGGGGAGCGCACGGGTGGGGGGCCGACGCCTGCGCACCGTGCGCGCGTACGCCTTCGGGACGGCCGGACTGCTCCTTGCCGGCTGTGCCTCGATGCCCAGCAGTGGCGAGATCCGCGCGGTACAGGCCTCGCAGGGCGTGGACTCGCAGGTACGGGTGTTCGGGGTGCCGCCCGCGGACAAGGCGACCCCGGCGGAGATCGTCGACGGTTTCCTGGAGGCGATGACCAGCGACGACCCGCAGCTGGAGACCGCCCGCAAGTACCTGACGCCGGCCGCCGCGAAGTCCTGGAAGCCGGGCTCGGCCGTCACCGTGCTCTCCTCGGGCCTGAACCGGGTCGCGGTGCGGGGCGAGAAGGACCCCGAGGGGCCCCGCTGGAAGGTGACCGGCAAGAAGCTCGCGACCGTCGACGAGCACAGCGCGTACCAGCCGCAGACCGGGGCCGGGGTCTACGAGGAGCAGCTCCAGCTCGTCCAGGACGAGGACAGGCAGTGGCGGATCTCGACCCCGCCGAGCGGCCTGGTGCTCAGCGAGTCGGACTTCCAGCGCATCTACATGCCGGTGAACAAGTACTACTTCGCGGGCGGCTCGCTCGTCGCCGACCCGGTCTACGTGCGCCAGCGCACCGATCCCGATTCGCGGATGGACCCGACCACGCAGACCGTGCAGTCCCTGCTCGCCGGGCCGTCCCGGTGGCTCGCGCCGGTCGTGGAGTCCAGCTTCCCCACCGGTACGGAACTGCGCACGGGCACCAAGTCCCTTTCGTACGACGGCCAGAACACGCTGCGCGTGCCGCTCAACGACAAGGTGGGCAACGTCGCGCAGCCGCAGTGCAAGAAGATGGCCACGCAACTCCTCTACACCGTCAAGGATCTGACGGGCTCACGGCTAGACCAGGTCGAACTGCTGCGCTCCTCCGACGACAAGACGACCTCGCTGTGCTCGGTGACCTCGGTGAGCGCGGACGCGATCGCCAAGCGGCCGAAGTTCCCCGACTACCAGTACTTCGTCGACAACGACAAGCGGCTGGTCCGGATGAAGCTCGACGTGAGCAGCGAGGACCAGCAGACCCGTACCGAACCGGTGCCGGGGCCGCTGGCGACCGCGCCCGTGTTCAAGGTCAGCTCGGCCGCGGTCTCGCACGACGAGCAGCGCGCGGCCGTGGTCTCCGAGGACGGGCACGGGCTGTACGTCGTGCCGCTGGTCGGCGGCGGGCCGATGCCGGCGCAGGTGCCGATCGGGCGGGGCGGCAAGGCGGAGACGCTGACGGCGCCGAGCTGGGACGCGTCGGGAGACCTGTGGGTCGCGGACCGGGATCCGCAGAACCCGGGGCTGTGGCGGGTGCCGGGCGGCACCGGCAGGCCCGAGCGGGTGCAGGTGGCGGGGCTCGACGGGCGGCGGATCGTCTCGCTGAAGGCCTCCGCCGACGGGGCGCGGATCGCGCTGCTGCTGGAGGAGAAGGCGAACAGCAGGATGCTCTACATCGGGCGGGTCGAGCGGCCCGACGCCCAGGGCGACCTCTCGGCGGTGTCGGTGCGCGAGCTGCGCGCGGCGGCCCCGCAGATGGCCGACGTGACGGCGATGAGCTGGGCGCCGCGGGGCCGGCTCCTGGTCGTGGGCCGGGAGAGGGGCGGGGTGCAGCAGGCCCGGTACATGCTCGCGGACGGTTCGATGGTTGCGGCGAGCCTGCCGGGGGCCGCGGGGCTGTCCGAGGTCGCGGTGGCGGCGGCGGAGGACGAGTCCAAGCCGAAGCCGGTGGTGGCGTACTCGGAGGACGGGATCGTCTGGCTGCCGCCGGGTGCGCAGTGGCGCACGGTCGCGCCCGGCCGGTCCCCGGTCTACCCGGGCTGAGGCACGTCCGGGCGGCCGGGCGGCCGTCCACAGGGGTGGCGGCGCGGTGGCCGGACCGCCAGTGTGGAGCCATGCGGGGGTGGTGGCAGGAGCTCGCCGGGCTGGTCCTGCCGGTGGACTGCGCCGGGTGCGGTGCCGTTCGCGTGCTGGTATGCGACGACTGCCGGGGCGCGCTCAGCGGGGGCGCGGCGGGCCCCGTGCGGCCGTCTCCGCGCCCCGAGGGGCTGCCGGTGGTACGGGCGGCCGCCGTCTACGAGGGAGCCGTACGGGCCGTTCTGCTGGCCCACAAGGAGCGCGGGGCGCTCCCGCTGGCCGGGGTGCTGGGCGGTGCGCTGGCGGCGGCCGTCCTGACGGCGGGGACGGGGCCCGGGCCGGGTGAGGTGGCACTGGTGCCGGTTCCGTCGGCGCGGCGGCAGGTCCGGGCGCGCGGGCACGATCCGGCGCGCAGGATCGCCCTGGCCGCGGCGGGGCGGCTGCGGCGGGCCGGGGTTCCCGCGCGGGTGGCGCCCGTGCTGGGGCTGCGGCGGGCGGTGGCCGACCAGGCGGGGCTGGGGGCGAGGCAGCGCCGGGAGAACCTCGCGGGGGCGCTGGCGGTGCGCCGGGACGGGGCACGGCTGACGCGCGGGGCCCGGATCGTGCTCGTGGACGACGTGGTCACGACGGGGGCGACGCTGGCCGAGGCGGCACGGGCGGTCCGTGCGGCGGGCCTGGTGGCGGGAGCCGGGGCGGGAGAGGCGCGAGGGGCGCCGGGGGCGGGGCCCGGAGGCGGGCTGCGGGCAGCGGTGGTCGCAGCGCCGGCGGACTCCTTCGTGCGGGCTCCCCGGGCAGGGGCGCGGTGACCTGCAACGTCTCCGGGGGGAAAATCCCGTGAATACATTTGGAACTCGCGGGGAAGGCCCATCGTTGCAGGTAGTACGAGGGAACGGCCACTGGACTGGAAGTACGTGCCAGTAGCGGGTGCCGACAACCGTCATACAGGGATATGTTCGGTTGTAAGGAACTCAGGAGGCTGTTCTCTCGACTCCGAAGTCGGTGGGGTGTAGATCTTGCCGATGGGGGAGGAGGAGGTGAAAGTCGCCAAGTCCGAGGCTCCGGCCTTCACCGGAGTCTGGTGCGAAAGGGAGACGCTTCGCCCCGTCGGGCGGAGATCTCCGGGAACGGAGTTCTGCGTGGACATCGTCGTCAAGGGCCGCAAGACCGAGGTGCCCGAGCGGTTCCGCAAGCACGTGGCCGAGAAGCTGAATCCGGAGCGGATCCAGAAGCTCGACGCCAAGGTGATCAGCTTGGACGTCGAGGTGTCCAAGGAGCACAACCCGCGCCAGGCCGACCGTTCCGACCGCGTGGAGATCACCCTGCGTTCGCGGGGCCCGGTGATCCGGGCCGAGGCCGCCGCCGCCGACGCGTACGCGGCGCTGGACCTCGCCCAGGACAAGCTGGAGGCCCGGCTGCGCAAGCAGCACGACAAGCGTTACACCCGCCGTGGCAACGGCCGGCTCTCGGCAGCAGAGGTCGCCGACGTCGTGCCGGGCGTCGCGTCGCTGAACGGCAGCGGCCAGGTGGTCACCGAGGAGGAGGCGGACGGCGTTCCGATCACCCGGATCGGATCCATCGAAGTGCAGGGCGAGGGCCCGCTCATCGTCCGCGAGAAGACCCACTCGGCCGCGCCCATGTCGCTCGACCAGGCTCTGTACGAGATGGAGCTGGTCGGCCACGACTTCTACCTGTTCGTCGACTCCGAGACGAAGCTGCCCAGTGTCGTCTACCGGCGTCACGCCTATGACTACGGCGTCATCCACGTGAACCCCGACGGGGCTTCCAGCTCGGAGGAGCCGCGGGGCGGCGCGGGTGGTGCGCTCGGCGGCTGATCGGACCGTTCGCTGCCCCCGCGGGACGCTCCGGCGTCTTCGCGGGGGCACCTGCATGACGGGTATGCGCCAGTGGCTCCGCCGGCTTCCCGCGCGACGTGGTGCGGGCATGGAATCATGGCGGGCAGTCAACCGGCTGCGGAACGTGTCCGGTTGGCCCGGCAGCTCAGCACATGCAGGGGGAGGGACGATGGCGGACAGCTTCGGTCCGGTACGCGCGAACGACGGCGCGGCCTGCCGCGGGGCGGACCCGTCGGGCGAGACCGCCGGTGCGCCGGCCGGGGAGCCCATCCGGGTGCTCGTGGTCGACGACCACGCACTCTTCCGGCGGGGACTGGAGATCGTCCTCGCGCAGGAGGAGGACATCCAGGTCGTCGGCGAGGCCGGGGACGGCGCGGAGGCGGTGGACAAGGCGGCCGACCTGCTGCCGGACATCGTGCTCATGGACGTGCGGATGCCCCGGCGCGGCGGCATCGAGGCCTGCACCTCGATCAAGGAGGTGGCCCCCTCCGCGAAGATCATCATGCTGACGATCAGCGACGAGGAGGCGGACCTCTACGACGCGATCAAGGCGGGCGCGACCGGGTACCTGCTGAAGGAGATCTCCACGGACGAGGTGGCCACGGCGATCCGGGCGGTGGCCGACGGCCAGTCGCAGATCAGCCCGTCGATGGCCTCGAAGCTCCTCACCGAGTTCAAGTCGATGATCCAGCGGACCGACGAGCGGCGGCTGGTGCCCGCCCCGAGGCTGACGGACCGCGAGCTCGAAGTCCTCAAGCTGGTGGCCACCGGCATGAACAACCGCGACATCGCGAAGGAGTTGTTCATCTCCGAGAACACCGTGAAGAACCACGTCCGCAACATCCTGGAGAAGCTCCAGCTGCACTCCAGGATGGAGGCCGTGGTCTACGCGATGCGGGAGAAGATCCTGGAGATCCGCTGAGCCGTCGCACGCGGGCCGCGGCCCGTAGGCTCGCGGGGTCACGGGGTCACGGGGTCACGGGGTCACGGGGTCACGGGGTCACGGAGGTCCGGTCAGTCGTCCAGCGCCGCCAGTTCGGCCGTCACCGCCGCCGCCTCGGCGGCGGTCTGCGCGCGCTCCACGCGGACCGCGTCACAGCCGACCCACTGCGCCGCCTCCCGCAGGGCCCGCGCCATCGGGGCCGCAGCCGCGGGAGAGACCAGGGAGAGCTGCCGGGCGACCAGCGTGCGGCCCTCGCGGGCCGGGTCGACGCGGCCCTGGAGCCGCCCGCCCGCCAGCAGCGGCATCGCGAAGTACCCGTGTATCCGCTTGGGCTTGGGGACGTACGCCTCCAGGCGGTGGGTGAAGCCGAAGATCCGCTCCGTGCGCGGACGGTCCCAGACCAGGGAGTCGAAGGGGGACAGCAGCGTCGTGCGGTGGCGGCCCTTCGGAGCCGTCGCAAGGGCCGACGGATCCGCCCACGCGGGCTTGGCCCAGCCCTCCACCTCCACCGGCACCAGCCCCGAGTCCTCGACGACCGCGTCGAACTGCTCCCCCTTGAGCCGGTGGTAGTCCGCGATGTCGGCGCGGGTGCCGACGCCGAGGGACCGGCCGGCCAGGGCGACCAGGCGGCGCAGGCACTCGCGGTCGTCCAGGTCGTCGTGGAGCAGCGCGTCGGGCACGGCCCGCTCGGGGAGGTCGTAGACCCGCTTCCAGCCGCGGCGCTCGCTGCACACCACCTCGCCGGTGTCGAGGAGCCACTCCACGGCGATCTTGGTCTCGGACCACTCGAACCACTCGCCGCCGTTCTTGGCGCCGCCCAGCTCGGTGGAGGTCAGCGGGCCGTCCGTCCTCAGCCGGTCCAGGACCGCCCGTGTCGACTGCTGCTTGTCCCGGAGGATGTGCCAGCGGTGGCCGCGCGCCCGGTTGGCCCGGCGGCGGAAGGCGAAATGCGGCCATTCCTCGATGGGCAGGATGCACGCCGCGTGCGACCAGTACTCAAAGGCGTGCCGCTCGGTCCAGTAGGCCTTCTCCACCGTGTCCCGGCCGACCGCGCCGAGCCGGGCGTACGGGATCAGCTCGTGCGAGCGGGCCAGCACCGAGATGGTGTCGAGCTGGACGGCGCCCAGGTGGCGCAGGACCCCGCGGACCCCGCCGCGCCGGTCGGGGGCTCCGAGGAAGCCCTGCGCGCGCAGGGCGATCCGGCGGGCCTCGTCGGCGGACAGGGACACGGTCGGCGGCGGCAGGCTGGTCATGCGCCGAAGCGTAGGCGGTGCCACTGACAGCGGGGCCCGGCCAGGACGTCAGGGCGTGGGTGACGGCAGGTACGGCAGGTGCGAGGGCAGGCCGAGATCGGAGGGGAGCAGGGCGCCGACCCGGCAGTCGCGCAGGGTGCCGCGGTGGGAGATCGCCGCGCGCAGGATCCCCTCCAGCCGGAAGCCGGCCTTCTCCGCGACGGCCCGGGAGGCGGCGTTGCCGAGGTCGGCCCGCCACTCCAGGCGTCCGGCGCCGAGCTCGGTGAAGGCCCAGCGGGCGGCGGCGCCGACCGCCTCGGTGACGTAGCCCCGGCCCCGGTGCTCCTTCACCGCCCAGAAGCCGATCTCGAACACGGCCTCGCCGCGCGGGTGCACGCCCAGGGCCGCCACCAGCGGCCCCTGCGCCCCGAGCCGGACCGCGAAGCTGTACGCGCTGTCCTCGCGCCAGCCGGCCGGCACGGTCTTGTTGACCCAGGTGTCCGCGTGCGCGTGCCCGTAGGGGGAGGGGACCTCGTTCCAGCGCTGGATCCCGGGGTCCTGGCAGGCGGCGTACACCTCGGGGGCGTCCTCGGGGGCGAAGGGCCTGAGCACGAGGCGTTCGGTGGTCAGCGTGGTGGGCTCCATGCGCGGATTCTGCTGCCGCCGCCGCGCAGGGGCGAACACTTTTCGGGAATCCCTCCGGGTGATGCGGCACCTTCGGCGTCCCCCGTACGTTCTCAATCCGGGCACCCGTGCCCTCATGGGAACGGCGGACCTCCCGACGCGACCGCGTCCTCGCTTACGATGGCCGTTGCGGTGGGGCCCACCTGCCGTGCCCGTGTACGTACAGTGCCCAGGCCCGACCGGCAAGGAGACCAGCCTCAGTGTCCGTCTTCAACAAGCTCATGCGTGCAGGCGAAGGCAAGATCCTGCGCAAACTGCACCGCATCGCGGACCAGGTCAACTCCATCGAAGAGGACTTCGTCAACCTCTCCGACGCCGAGTTGCGGGCGCTCACGGACGAGTACAAGCAGCGCTACCAGGACGGTGAGAGCCTGGACGACCTGCTGCCCGAGGCCTTCGCCACCGTCCGTGAGGCGGCCAAGCGCGTCCTCGGCCAGCGCCACTACGACGTCCAGATCATGGGCGGCGCGGCGCTGCACCTCGGGTACGTCGCCGAGATGAAGACCGGTGAGGGCAAGACCCTCGTCGGCACGCTGCCCGCGTACCTGAACGCGCTGTCCGGCAAGGGCGTCCACCTGATCACGGTGAACGACTACCTGGCCGAGCGCGACTCCGAGATGATGGGCCGCGTCCACAAGTTCCTCGGCCTGTCCATCGGCTGCATCCTGGCGAACATGTCGCCGGCGCAGCGGCGCGAGCAGTACAACTGCGACATCACCTACGGCACGAACAACGAGTTCGGCTTCGACTACCTGCGCGACAACATGGCGTGGTCGCAGGACGAGCTCGTCCAGCGCGGCCACAACTTCGCCGTGGTCGACGAGGTCGACTCGATCCTCGTCGACGAGGCCCGCACCCCGCTGATCATCTCCGGTCCCGCGGACCAGGCCACGAAGTGGTACGCGGACTTCGCGAAGCTGGTGACCCGCCTGACCAAGGGCGAGGCCGGCCAGCCGCTCAAGGGCATCGAGGAGACCGGCGACTACGAGGTCGACGAGAAGAAGCGCACCGTCGGCATCCACGAGGCCGGCGTCGCCAAGGTCGAGGACTGGCTCGGCATCGAGAACCTCTACGAGTCGGTGAACACGCCGCTCGTCGGCTACCTGAACAACGCCATCAAGGCGAAGGAACTGTTCAAGAAGGACAAGGACTACGTCGTCATCGACGGCGAAGTCATGATCGTCGACGAGCACACCGGCCGTATCCTCGCCGGCCGCCGCTACAACGAGGGCATGCACCAGGCGATCGAGGCGAAGGAAGGGGTGGACATCAAGGACGAGAACCAGACCCTCGCCACGATCACCCTGCAGAACTTCTTCCGCCTGTACTCGAAGCTCTCGGGCATGACCGGTACGGCCATGACCGAGGCCGCCGAGTTCCACCAGATCTACAAGCTCGGTGTCGTCCCGATCCCGACGAACCGGCCGATGCAGCGCGTGGACCAGGCCGACCTGATCTACCGTACCGAGGTCGCCAAGTTCAACGCCGTCGTCGACGACATCGCGGAGAAGCACGAGAAGGGCCAGCCGATCCTCGTCGGTACGACGTCGGTCGAGAAGTCCGAGTACCTCTCCCAGCAGCTCTCCAAGCGCGGCATCCCGCACGAGGTCCTCAACGCCAAGCACCACGAGCGCGAGGCCACGATCGTCGCCCAGGCCGGCCGACGCGGCGCCGTCACCGTCGCCACGAACATGGCCGGCCGCGGTACCGACATCAAGCTCGGCGGCAACCCGGACGACCTCGCCGAGGCCGAGCTGCGCCAGCAGGGCCTGGACCCGGAGGAGCACATCGAGGAGTGGGCGCACGCCCTCCCCGCGGCGCTCACCCGTGCCGAGGCCGCCGTGAAGACGGAGTTCGAGGAGGTCAAGGGGCTCGGCGGGCTGTACGTGCTGGGCACCGAGCGGCACGAGTCGCGCCGTATCGACAACCAGCTGCGCGGTCGTTCCGGTCGTCAGGGCGACCCGGGCGAGTCCCGCTTCTACCTGTCGCTGGGCGACGACCTGATGCGTCTGTTCAAGGCGCAGATGGTGGAGCGCGTCATGGCGATGGCGAACGTTCCGGACGACGTCCCGATCGAGAACAAGATGGTGACGCGCGCGATCGCGTCGGCCCAGTCGCAGGTCGAGACCCAGAACTTCGAGACGCGCAAGAACGTCCTGAAGTACGACGAGGTGCTCAACAACCAGCGCGAGGTCATCTACCGGGAGCGCCGTCGCGTTCTGGAGGGCGAGGACCTCCAGGAGCAGGTGCACCACATGATGGACGACACCATCGACGCGTACATCGCGGCCGAGACGGTCGAGGGCTTCGCCGAGGAATGGGACCTGGAGCGCCTGTGGAGCGCGTTCCGGCAGCTCTACCCGGTGAAGGTCACCATCGAGGAGCTGGAGGACGCCGCGGGCGACCGGGCCGGCATCACCGCCGAGTTCATCGCGGAGTCCGTCAAGGACGACATCCACGAGCAGTACGAGGCCCGCGAGAAGGCCCTGGGCTCCGAGATCATGCGCGAGCTGGAGCGGCGTGTGGTCCTGTCGGTGCTGGACCGCAAGTGGCGCGAGCACCTGTACGAGATGGACTACCTGCAGGAGGGCATCGGCCTGCGGGCCATGGCCCAGAAGGACCCGCTGGTCGAGTACCAGCGCGAGGGCTTCGACATGTTCAACGCCATGCAGGAGGGCATCAAGGAGGAGTCCGTCGGCTACCTGTTCAACCTGGAGGTCCAGGTCGAGCAGCAGGTCGAGGAGCTTCCGGTGCAGGACGCGGCGCCGTCGCTGACGAAGGAGCCGACGGCCGTGGCCGCCCGCCCGGAGATCCGGGCGAAGGGGCTGGACGCGCCGCAGCGTCCGGACCGGCTGCACTTCTCCGCGCCGACGGTCGACGGCGAGGGCGGCGTGATCGAGGGCGACTTCGAGAGCGACGCGGCCGGCGACGGGATGACGCGGGCCGAGCGCCGCAAGGCGCAGAAGGCCGCGGGCGGGCGTCGCCGCAAGAAGTAACCCGCCGCCGGGTTGAGCGGTCGGCCGGGGCCGGACACCGTCGGGTGTCCGGCCCCGGCCGTTTCGCTCCCGCGGGGGTGGCGGTTCGGTGCCCGTGCGCTGCCGGTGCCGGTGCTCTGCCGGGTGCGGCGCCGTTGCGGGGGCGCTGCCCCCGGGCCCCCGCGCCTCAAACGCCGGCGGGGCTGGATAGGCGGCGCTGCCCCCGGGCCCGCGCCTCGATCGCTGG
>NZ_JBIVFO010000026.1:15170-15344 GCF_044748225.1 Streptomyces sp. NPDC090021
CGGGGCTGGATAGGCGGCGCTGCCCCCGGGCCCGCGCCTCGATCGCTGGCGGGGTTGGATGGGCGGGGCTGCCCCCGGGCCCGCGCCTCGATCGCTGGCGGGGTTGGATGGGCGGGGCTGCCCCCGGGCCCGCGCCTCGATCGCCGGCGGAGCTGGATAGGCGGCTCCGTTTCG
>NZ_JBIVFO010000026.1:15443-122218 GCF_044748225.1 Streptomyces sp. NPDC090021
GGGCCCCTGCGCCTCGAATGCCGGCGGGGTTGGAGGGGGGCTGCCCCGGGCCCCCGCGCCTCAGATGCCGGCGGAGCTGGATAGGCGGCTCCGTTTCGGGCCCCTGCGCCTCGAATGCCGGCGGGGTTGGAGGGGGGCTGCCCCGGGCCCCCGCGCCTCAGATGCCGGCGGAGCTGGATAGGCGGCTCCGTTCCGGGCCCCCGCGGCTCGATCGTCGGCGGGGTTGGAGGGGCGGGGTGTTGCCTTCGGGCTGCTGCGGCTCGAATGCCGGTGGGGCTTTGCTTCCGGCTTCTGGGCGTCGGGTGGCGGTGCGGTCGGGGGCGTTATGGGAGCGGGCCCTGGATCTCGACGGCTGCGCAGCGCCAGCGGAGGTCCGGGCCCTGTTCGAGGCGGAAGGCCATGGCCGTCACGCGGTCGCCGGTGGCGATGCGGGCGAAGGCCTCGATGACGCCCGGGCCGGGGATGAAGCGGCCGCACCGGCGGACGACCGGGCGCAGGCGTTCGCGCAGGGGGTCCGCCGGCGCCAGGGTGACCAGCTGCTGGTAGGCGGGGCCGACGGTGTGGCCCAGGAGCGAGTGGACCGGGCGCATGCCGCTGATCACCGCCAGCAGGCGTTCGGCGAACCAGTGGTGCGGGCCGAGGTGCGGCGGGCGCCCCGGACCCCTCGCCCCGGTGGGCCCCTCCCGCCCCTCCCGCCCCGCGGGCGGCGCGGGAGGGGCCGGGCGGCGCTGGTCGCGCCGGCCGGCGGGGCGGGTTCCGGAGCGGCCCGCGGGGCGGCGGCGGCCGCCGTTGCTGCCGATCGTGCCGCGCGTCGTGGTGTCCATCGAGATCTGCCCCCGAACAGGCCGGGCCCGGAGCGGTACCGGGCGGTAACTTGATGGGGACCTTCTACGGTCGGCGAACACGCTCCGCAACCGGCGGCCGGCCCCCGCCCGCGGCCCGCCGGGTTCACCTATCCGAGTGCGCGGCCCACCACCGGCCGGGCGGGGCGGCCGGGCGCCGGGGCAGCCGGTGGACGGCCCTCCCGTGGGCCGTGGCAGCCCGATGGGGTACGGCGGCCGTCACCCTGCCGGACCCCGGCCGGCCACCTCCGAGTCGTATCCTGGGTTGGTTTCCGACTACCGAAAGCAGCCGGCCATGCGCGTGTACGTCCCCCTGACCCTCCCCGGGCTCGCCGAGGTGCACAAGGCGGGTGAGCTGGGCCCCGCCCCGCTGCGGGCGTACGCCGTCACCCCCGGCCTGCGCGAGTGGTACGTCTCGGACGACATCGAGGAGCTGGAGTACGCGGCCCTGGGCCGGGCCGCGGCCGCCTCGCTGCGGCTGCTCGCCGCCGACCCCGGCGCACCCCGCCGTCGCGTCGTGGTCGCCCTCGACGTCGACGACAAGGCCGCCACGGCCTCCCCGGGCGTGGACGAGGCCACCCTCGGCCAGGTGAGCCTCGCCGCCGCGGTACGGCTCACCGTGGCCGCCGCCGTGCACGTGGACGCCGACGACGCCGAGGAGGACGTCGCCGCCGCCGCGCTGGCCCTGCCCGCCGCCGACGGCGGTGACGAGGACGCGCGGTTCACCGTCGACGGGGCCGATGACCACGAGCTGCTCTGGTTCGGCGTCCAGGAGATCCCGGGGCTGCTGAAATGACGCACACGAACCACCTTGTCTGGGACTGGAACGGCACCCTGCTCCACGACATCGACGCCGTCATCACCGCGACGAACGCCTCCTTCGCCGAGCTCGGGTTCGCGCCGATCACCCTGGAGACGTACCGCGAGCTGTATGTCGTACCGGTGCCGAAGTTCTACGAGCGCCTCATGGGGAGGCTGCCCACCGAGGAGGAGTGGCTCGTCATGGACGAGGCCTTCCACCGCCACTACTGGGCCGCCGCCGCGGACTCCGCTCTCGCCGAGGGCGCCCGGGAACTGCTCCGCGACTGGCAGTGCGACGGGCTCACCCAGTCCCTGCTGTCCCTCGCGCCCCACGACAAGCTCCTCCCGCTTGTGCGCGAGCACGGCATCGACGGGCACTTCCTGCGTGTCGACGGGCGGACCGGCCCCTCGCACACATCCAAGGCCGGACATCTCGTACGCCACCTGCAGGCCCTGGACCCGACGGGAGTGACCGCCGCCCGTACGGTCCTCATCGGGGACGCCGTGGACGATGCGCTCGCCGCCGCGCACGTCGGCGCCCGCGCCGTCCTCTACACGGGAGGTTCGCACAGCCGCCGCAGTCTGGAATCAGCCGGAGTACCGGTCGTGGACAGCCTGGCCGAAGCCGTTCTGACAGCTCGCGAGCTGGCCGAATAGCGACTGGACAGGCCGCTGCACGGACGGCCTGCCACGTCGCTGGCCAGAGTGTCAAAGTTCCACCCCAAGATTTGTACAGATGCAGTGAATGACGACTTGGGGGTAGGTCGGGATAGCCTTGTACCCGTGATCAGCGCGATATCCCTCGGGGGCACTGGAGCCTCCGTCCTGCGCCCGGCGTACGACAGTGCCCGGGCCATCGCTGATCGCCGCCACCGGGACCTCCTGCCGATCTTGGCTCATTCCCTCCCGGTCGGCTCTCACGACGGCATAGCGTCGGCCCAGAACGGACACCCCGCCTCGCGGCGCTACGCCATTCCTTCCTTCACCTACGTCACGCAATGGCGCGCGACAGGAGCCAGAGGACATGCAGACCAAGCTGGACGAAGCAAAGGCCGAGCTGCTCGCACGGGCGGCCCGGGTAGCTGAGCACAGCCCGGCCGGGGGGCTACTTCCGACTGGGTCCGAGCAGGGAGAGCGGCCGGACCAGGACACCGTCCTCTCCTACCTCCAGCGCTACTACCTGCACACGGCGCCCGAGGACCTCACGGACCGCGACCCGGTCGATGCGTTCGGAGCCGCGCTCTCGCACTACCGGCTGGCCGAGAACCGGCCGCAGGGCACCGCGAACGTACGCGTGCACACCCCCACGGTGGAGGAGAACGGCTGGACCTCCAGCCACTCCGTCGTGGAGGTCGTCACCGACGACATGCCCTTCCTCGTGGACTCCGTGACGAACGAGCTGTCCCGCCAGGGCCGCGGCATCCACGTCGTGATCCACCCGCAGGTCGTCGTCCGCCGTGACATCACCGGCAAGCTGATCGAGATCCTCGGTCCCGACTGCGACGCGCACGGTCCCCGCACGGCGCGCCCCCACGACTCCCTCGTCGAGTCCTGGATCCACGTCGAGATCGACCGCGAGACCGACCGCGCCGACCTCAAGCAGATCACCGTCGACCTGCAGCGCGTCCTGTCCGACGTCCGCGAGTCCGTCGAGGACTGGGAGAAGATGCGCGAGGCCGCGCTGCGCCTCGCCGAAGGCCTGCCCGACGAGCCCACCGCCCCGGACCTGCGCGAGTACGAGCTCGAAGAGGCCCGTGAGCTGCTGCGCTGGCTCGCCGACGACCACTTCACCTTCCTCGGCTACCGCGAGTACAACCTCGTCGACGGCGACGCCCTGTCCGCCGTGCCCGGCACCGGCCTCGGCATCCTGCGCTCCGACCCGCACCACAGCGGCAAGGAGGACGGCCACCCCGTCTCGCCGTCCTTCAACCGGCTGCCCGCCGACGCCCGCGCCAAGGCCCGCGAGCACCGCCTGCTGGTGCTGACCAAGGCCAACAGCCGCTCCACCGTGCACCGCCCCTCGTACCTCGACTACGTGGGCGTGAAGAAGTTCGACGCCGCCGGCAACGTCGTCGGCGAGCGCCGCTTCCTCGGCCTGTTCTCCTCCGCCGCGTACACCGAGTCCGTGCGCCGCGTGCCGGTCATCCGCCGCAAGGTCGCCGAGGTCCTGGAGCGGGCCGGCTTCTCGCCGTCCAGCCACGACGGCCGCGACCTGACGCAGATCCTGGAGACCTACCCGCGCGACGAGCTGTTCCAGACCCCGGTCGACCAGCTCCAGTCCATCGTCACCTCGGTCCTCTACCTCCAGGAACGCCGCCGGCTGCGGCTGTACCTGCGCCAGGACGAGTACGGGCGCTACTACTCGGCGCTGGTCTACCTGCCCCGCGACCGCTTCACCACCGGTGTGCGGCTGCGCCTGATGGACATCCTGCGCGAGGAGCTCGGCGGTATCAGCGTCGACTTCACCGCCTGGAACACCGAGTCGATCCTCTCCCGCATCCACTTCGTCGTCCGCGTCCCGCAGGGCACCGAGCTGCCCGCGCTGACCGACGGCGACGTCGAGCGCATCGAGGGCCGCCTCGTCGAGGCCGCCCGCTCCTGGGCCGACGGCTTCGACACGGCCCTCAACGCCGAGCTCGGCGAGGAGCGCGCCGCGGAGCTGCTGCGCCGCTACGGCAACGCCTTCACCGAGGGCTACAAGGCCGACCACTCGCCGCGCTCCGCCGTCGCCGACCTCGTGCACCTGGAGAAGCTGCGCGGCAGCGACAAGAACTTCGCGCTGTCGCTGTACGAGCCCGTCGGCGCGGGCCCCGGCGAACGCCGCTTCAAGATCTACCGCGCCGGTGAGCAGGTCTCCCTGTCCGCCGTCCTGCCCGTCCTGCAGCGCCTCGGCGTCGAGGTCACCGACGAGCGCCCGTACGAGCTGCGCTGCGCCGACCGCACGACCGCGTGGATCTACGACTTCGGTCTGCGGCTCTCGGCGGGCGACCTCGGCGACGACGCCCGCGAGCGTTTCCAGGACGCCTTCGCGGCCGTCTGGAACGGCCAGGCCGAGAACGACAACTTCAACACCCTGGTGCTGAGCGCCGGTCTGACCTGGCGGCAGGCCGTGGTCCTGCGCGCGTACGCCAAGTACATGCGCCAGGCCGGCTCCACCTTCAGCCAGGACTACATGGAGGACACCCTCCGCAACAACGTCCACACCACCCGGCTGCTGGTCTCGCTCTTCGAGGCCCGGATGTCGCCCGTCCGCCAGGCCGCCGGCAGCGAGCTCGTGGACGCGATGCTGGAGGAGCTGGACGGGGCCCTGGACCAGGTCGCCTCGCTCGACGAGGACCGCATCCTGCGGGCCTTCCTCACCCTCATCAAGGCCACCCTGCGCACGAACTTCTTCCAGCTCGACGCCCAGGGCGAGCAGCACGCCTACGTGTCGATGAAGTTCGACCCGCAGGCCATCCCGGACCTGCCGGCGCCCCGCCCGGCCTTCGAGATCTGGGTGTACTCCCCGCGCGTCGAGGGCGTCCACCTGCGCTTCGGCAAGGTCGCCCGAGGCGGCCTGCGCTGGTCCGACCGCCGCGAGGACTTCCGTACGGAGATCCTCGGCCTGGTCAAGGCGCAGATGGTCAAGAACACCGTCATCGTGCCGGTCGGCGCCAAGGGCGGCTTCGTCGCCAAGAACCTCCCCGATCCGTCGGTGGACCGCGACGCCTGGCTCGCCGAGGGAATCGCCTCGTACAAGATCTTCATCTCGGCGCTGCTCGACATCACCGACAACATGGTCGCCGGCGAGGTCGTGCCGCCGCGGAGCGTGGTCCGGCACGACGAGGACGACACCTACCTCGTCGTCGCCGCCGACAAGGGCACCGCGACCTTCTCCGACATCGCCAACGGCGTGGCGGAGTCCTACGGCTTCTGGCTCGGCGACGCCTTCGCGTCGGGCGGCTCGGCCGGCTACGACCACAAGGGCATGGGCATCACCGCCCGCGGCGCGTGGGAGTCCGTCAAGCGGCACTTCCGCGAGCTCGGCCACGACACCCAGACCCAGGACTTCACCGTCGTCGGCGTCGGCGACATGTCCGGTGACGTCTTCGGCAACGGCATGCTGCTCTCCGAGCACATCCGCCTGGTGGCCGCCTTCGACCACCGCCACATCTTCATCGACCCGACCCCGGACGCGGCGACCTCGTACGCCGAGCGCCGGCGCCTGTTCGAGCTGCCGCGGTCCTCGTGGGCGGACTACGACACCTCGCTGATCTCGGCGGGCGGCGGCATCCACCCGCGTTCGGCCAAGGCCGTCCCGGTCACCGCGCAGATGCGCGCGGCCCTCGGCATCGAGGCCGGCGTCACCAAGATGACCCCGGCCGACCTGATGCAGGCCATCCTCAAGGCCCCCGTGGACCTGGTGTGGAACGGCGGCATCGGCACCTACGTCAAGGCGACCTCCGAGACCCACGCCGACGTCGGCGACAAGGCCAACGACGCCATCCGTGTCAACGGCTGCGACGTGCGGGCGCGGGTCATCGGCGAGGGCGGCAACCTGGGCCTGACCCAGCTCGGCCGGATCGAGTTCGCCCGCAGCGGCGCCGGCGGCGAGGGCGGCAAGGTCAACACCGACGCCATCGACAACAGCGCGGGCGTGGACACCTCCGACCACGAGGTGAACATCAAGATCCTGCTCAACGCGGTGGTCGCCGACGGCGACATGACCGTCAAGCAGCGCAACAAGCTGCTCGCGCAGATGACCGACGAGGTCGGCCACCTGGTCCTGCGCAACAACTACGCGCAGAACACCGCGCTGGCCAACGGCTCGGCCCAGGCGCCCAGCCTGCTCCACGCCCAGCAGCGCTTCATGCGCCGCCTGGAGGGTGCCGGACTGCTCAACCGCGAGCTGGAGTTCCTGCCCACCGACCGGCAGATCCGCGAGCTGCTCAACAACGGCAAGGGTCTGACCCAGCCGGAGCTGGCCGTGCTGTTCGCCTACACGAAGATCACGACGGCGGACGAGCTCATCGCCACCGGGCTGCCGGACGACCCGTACCTGCGCCGCCTGCTCTTCGCGTACTTCCCGGCGGTCCTGGGCGACAGGTTCGCCGAGCAGATCGACACGCACGCGCTGCGCCGCGAGATCATCACGACGATCCTGGTCAACGACACCGTCAACACCGGTGGTTCGACCTTCCTGCACCGTCTGCGCGAGGAGACCGGCGCCTCCACGGAGGAGATCGTCCGGGCACAGCTCGCGGCCCGCGAGATCTTCGGCCTGGCCGAGGTGTGGGACACGGTGGAGGCGCTCGACAACAAGGTGGCCGCCGACGTCCAGACCCGGGTGCGCCTGCACTCGCGCCGTCTGGTCGAGCGCGGTACCCGCTGGCTGCTCAACAACCGGCCGCAGCCGCTGCAGATCACCGAGACCATCTCCTTCTTCGGTGAGCGGGTGGCCCAGGTGTGGGCGGAGCTGCCGAAGCTGGTGCGCGGCGCGGACCTGGAGTGGTACCAGCTGGTCATGGACGAGCTGACCGGTGAGGGCGTGCCGGAGGAGCTGGCGGCGAAGGTCGCCGGATTCTCCTCGGCCTTCCCGACGCTGGACATCGTCGCGATCGCGGACCGGACGGGCGTGGACCCGCTGGGTGTCGCCGAGGTGTACTACGACCTCGCCGACCGCCTGGACATCACGCAGCTGATGGACCGCATCATCGAGTTGCCGCGGGCCGACCGCTGGCAGTCCATGGCCCGCGCGTCGATCCGCGAGGACCTGTTCGCGGCGCACGCGGCCCTGACCGCGGACGTGCTGGCGGTGGGCAACGGCGCGTCGTCTCCCGAGGAGCGCTTCACGGCGTGGGAGGAGAAGAACGCGGCGATCATCGGGCGGGCCCGGACGACCCTGGAGGAGATCCGGGGCTCGGACGACTTCGACCTGGCGAACCTGTCGGTGGCGATGCGGACGATGCGGTCGCTGCTGCGCGCGCACAGCTGATCGGCTCCGCGCAGCCGGACGGGCCGGGCCCGGGACCGAAGTGGTCCCGGGCCCGGCCCGTTCGTGTTCCGTCCTGTGATGTCCGCGGGTGCGGCGCCATTGCGGGGGCTCCGCCCCCGGGCCCCCGCGCCTCAAGCGCCGGCGGGGCTGGGAGGGCGCCTCGATCGCCGGCGGGGCTTCAGCGGGTGGAGGCTTCGTAGGCGGCGCAGACCTCTTCCGCCGGGCCGTCCATGCGCAGGACGCCCGAGTCCAGCCAGATCGCGCGGTCGCAGGTCTCGCGGACGGTGTTGATGGCGTGGCTGACCAGGAAGACGGTGCCGGCGCGCTCGCGCAGTTCCTCGATGCGGGCCTGGCTGCGCCGCTGGAAGGCGGCGTCGCCCGTGGCCAGTGCCTCGTCGATCATCAGGACGTCGTGGTCCTTGGCGGCGGCGATGGAGAACCGCAGCCGGGCGCCCATGCCGGAGGAGTACGTGCGCATCGGCAGGGAGATGAAGTCGCCCTTCTCGTTGATGCCGGAGAAGTCGACGATCTCCTGGTAGCGCTGGTGGATCTGCTGCCTGGACATGCCCATCGCCAGGCCGCCGAGGATGACGTTGCGTTCGCCGGTCAGGTCGTTCATCAGGGCGGCGTTCACGCCCAGCAGGGACGGCTGGCCGTGCGAGAAGATCCGGCCGCGGGCCACCGGCTGGAGGCCGGCGATGGCCTTCAGCAGGGTGGACTTGCCCGAGCCGTTCGAGCCGATGAGGCCGATGGCCTCGCCCTCGTACGCGGTGAAGGAGACGCCCTTGACCGCGTGCACCTCGCTCATCCCGGGGGTGGGCCGGCGGGAGAAGATCCGGCTGAGGGCGGCGGTGGCGCCGCCCTTGCGGGCTCCGGCGCCGTGGACCCGGTAGATGACGTGGACGCCGTCCGCGATCACGGTGGGCACCCGGGTGCCGGTCTTCGTCGTGGTGTCAGCCACGTCCGTACGCCTCCTCCGCCTTCCAGAAGTAGATGAATCCGCCGACGCCCGCGAGCAGTGCCCAGCCGACGGCCAGCGGCCACACGTGGTGCGGGAGGGCGTGGGCGGGGAAGCTGTCGATCAGCGCGAAGCGCATCAGGTCGATGTAGACGGCCGGGGGGTTGGCCTTGAGGGCCGTCAGCACCCAGTGCGGCAGGTCGTTCTTGCCGAGCATCTGGTCGATGGACCACATGACGCCCGAGGAGTACATCCACGTCCGCAGGACGAACGGCATCAGCTGGCTGACGTCGGGACTCCTGCTGCCGATACGGGCCATGACCATGGCGCAGCCGGCGGCGAAGACGGCCGTCAGCAGGAGCGCCGGCAGGGCCAGGAGCCAGGCCGGTCCGGGTCGCTGGCCGAAGGCGAGCAGCAGGATGACCAGGGCGGCCATGGAGACGAGCAGCTGCTGGAAGAGCTGTACGACGGTGGAGATGGGCAGGCTCGCGCGGGGGAAGTGCAGGGCGCGGACCAGGCCGAGGTTGCTGTGGACGGCGCGGGTGCCGGCGTTGACGGAGCTGCTGATGAAGTCCCAGACGAAGATGCCGGTGATCAGGAACGGGACGTAGTCCGGCACGCCGTGGCTGGCCTTCAGGACGAGGCCGAAGATGAAGTAGTAGACCGCCGCGTTGAGCAGCGGCGTCACCAGGTGCCAGACCTGGCCGAGCCGCGCCGTGCTGTACGTGGCCTGCATGCGGGCGGTCGCGTAGGCGCTCACGAAGTGGCGGCGCTGCCAGAGCTGCGTGAGGTAGCGGGGGAGCGGGGGGCGGGCGCCGCTGAGCGTGAGGCCGTGGGCGGCGGCCAGCCGGGCGAGTTCCGCGGAGGTGGCGGGAGCCGGTGCGGGCGCGGGCGTGGATGCGGTCGCGGTGGTCACTGGGTTCGCTTTCGCTTTCGACGTAGGTCGGGACGGGTCCGTATCGTCGCTACGGCGAGGTTAGGGCGTCGTGCGATGGAACGCAACCGTATCGTCGTTACGGGGCGCAGCTATGCTCTGTGCATGACCACGGACCCCGCCCCCTCCGCCGCCGCCCCCGCCCGCCGTGCCCCGGCCGGTGCCGCCGTCCTGCGCGAGGACGTGACCGAGGCGATCCGCGACGCGGTGCTGGAGGAGCTGGCGGCGGTCGGCTTCTCCCGGATGTCCATCGAGGGCATCGCGCGGCGCGCCGGGGTCGGCAAGACCGCCGTGTACCGGCGCTGGAAGTCGAAGCTGCACCTGGTGCTGGACCTGGTCGGCGCCTTCGCGGTGGACGGCCTGCCGGTCCCGGCGACGGGCTCGCTGTACGGCGACGTACGCGCCCTGCTGGAGGTCATGTCACACGTGCTGCGGCACCCGGTGGCCTCGGCGGTGATCCCCGACCTCCTGGTCGAGGCGTCCCGCAACCCGGAGATCGCGGACGCGGTCCGCGGTGCCCTCCTGGACGGCCAGCACCGCATGGCGCAGGGCATCGTCGCGGACGCCGTCGCCCGTGGCGAACTCCCGGCCGACATCAGCCCCGACCACGCCCTCGACCTGCTGATCGGCCCGCTCTACTGGCGCCAGGTCGTCGTCCGCGACGCGGTCACCCCCGCACACCTCGACGCCCTGGCCCGCCAGGTGGTGGCAGGCCTGAAATCGGCCGCCGGCCCGGCGTGACGGGTGCCCCGGCCGCCTCGTGGACGCCGTTTCGCCGCGGCGGCGGCAGTGCCGCCCCGGCTCCGACTACGGCCAGACGTGGGCCAGGGCCGGTTCCGGGGTGGTGGCCGGTGGGGGTGCGGGGGTCGGGTGGCGGTCCGGGAGGGGGACGATCGGCGGGGTCGGGGTGGGCTGGCCCAGGAAGACCCGGCGCACCACCCGCTCCGCCGCGTGGCCGTCGTCGTAACCGCAGAAGCGGGCGCGGAACGCTCCGCGCAGCTGCGCGGAGCGCGAGCCCTGCCAGTGCCCCGTGGTGAAGATGTCCACCAGCTCGTCCTGGGTGCGGGCGATCGCGCCCGGCGGGCGCGAACGCAGGTCGAAGTACGTGCCCCTGGCGGCCTCGTACGCCTCCCAGTCGTCCGCGTGGATCACGATCGGCCGGTCCAGCGCCGCGTAGTCGAACATCAGGGACGAGTAGTCCGTGACCAGCGCGTCCGAGGCCAGGCAGAGCTCCTCCACCGAGGGGTGGGCGGAGACGTCCAGCAGGCGCGGGTGGGGCTCCCACGTGCGGTCGGCGCCCGCGTACGTCAGGTGCGTGCGGACCAGCACCGTGAAGCGCGGGCCCAGCTCCTGCAGGAGCCGCTCGAAGTCCAGGTGGTCGGGCCGGCTGCGGCGGTAGTCGCGATGGGTGGGCGCGTACAGGATCGCCGTCGAGCCCGCCGGGATCCCCAGCCGCTCGCGCAGCTCCAGCACGTCCGAGCGGGTCGCCCGGTGGAAGACGTCGTTGCGCGGGTAACCGTATTCGAGGGTCGTGTAGGAGGACGGGACCGCCTTCTCCCAGACCAGCGTGGAGTGCCGGTTGGAGGAGAGCAGGTAGTCCCACTGGTCGGCGCCGCGCAGCAGGCCCGCGAAGTCCGTGGTGGGGGTGGCCGCCGGCCGGTCCTGGAGGTCGAGGCCGACCCGCTTGAGCGGGGTCCCGTGCTGCGTCTGCAGCAGGATCTGGCCGGGCCGTTTGACCAGCGCACGGTCGAAGTTGACGTTCGTGACCAGATATCCGGCCCGGGCCAGGGCGCTCCAGTACGCCGCCGAACCCGGCCGCAGCGCCACCGTCTCCCGCGGGAGCGTGGCCGCGTGCGCCGGGTCGCAGATCCACGCCGTCCGCATCCGGGGCGCCAGTTCCCGCAGTTTGGCCTCGATCGCCGCCGGGTTGCAGGCGTAACCGCCGTGCCAGTACGCGGAGAAGACCGCGAGTTCCGGGCGCAGCGGCAGCAGCCGCTGGATCCGGTAGTGCAGCCGCAGCGCGGACTCCTGCAGGCCCCGGCCCAGCGCCGAGGCGGCCCGGCCCAGCACCCGCCCCGCCGAGCGCAGCACCGACAGCAGCCGGTAGCAGCGCCGGGCGCCCAGCCGCATCAGGGCGTGCCGGATCCGGTCGGTCCGCGACAGGGACAGCGGCGGCGAACTGCGGGCACCCGGGTCGCGGTGGCGGCGCAGCATGTCGGAGGCGCGCGCGAAGAACTCGGCCCGGCTGGCGCGCGGGAGGCGGCGCGTGTCGGAGTGGACGGCGCAGAAGTGCTCGGCCATCCGGCGGTGCAGGGTGGAGTGCCAGCGCTCCAGCTCGGGGCGCCCGGCGAGGTGGCCGAAGACCCGTTCGTACTGGTCGAAGATCTCCAGGTGGCGGGGGGTGGAGGTGGTCAGGATCGACCCGGTGCGCCGCTGGCGGTAGTGGACGCAGACCCGGTCCAGCACGGCGACCGACTCCGCCGCCAGCAGCGCCGCATAGGTCCAGGGGGTGTCCTCGTACAGTCCCGGCGGGAACGCGAGGCCCTCGCGTTCGACGTACTCGCGGCGGTACGCCTTGTTCCACACCACCATCAGCATCGAGAGCAGGGCCGGGCGGTCGGCGAGCCGGAAGCTGGCCGGGCCCTCCTCGGACAGCCGGTGCGAGAGCCGGTTGCGCACCACTTCCCCGGACCAGTAGGCGCGTGCGTAGTCGTAGATCAGGACGTCGGGGGAGCCGGTGGCCTTCAGCCGGTCGGTGAGGGCCTGCAGGGCGCCCGGGACGAGGGTGTCGTCGCCGTCGAGGAAGATCAGGTAGTCGCCGGTGGCCCGGGCCAGGCCCGCGTTCCGGGCCGGGCCGAGCCCCAGGTTCTGCGCGAGGTGCACCGGGGTGACCCGCGGGTCGCGGGCCGCGTACTCGTCGATGATCGAACCGCAGGCGTCGGGGGAGGCGTCGTCGACCGCGATCAGTTCCAGGTCCGGGCAGGACTGCGTCAGGACCGAGTCCAGACTCTCCCCGAGATAGGCCTGGACCTTGTACGCGGGCACGATGACGCTGAACCGGGGCACGGGACATCCAGAAGTCGGCGCGGGTATTTCGCCCAGGAACCCCCGCCGCGGCGATCGGGTTACGCAGCGTGTGGCATTCGGGTCACGGAGCGTCAACCCCGCATGCGGGGCCGGGCCGCCACGGGCAGCGGGCCGCCGGGCCGGGCCGGGCAGCGCAGGGTCGTGCCGGGCGGGGTTACTTGACCGCGCCGGCCATCACCCCCGTGACGAACTGCCGCTGGAAGGCGAAGAAGACGACGAGCGGGACCACCATCGACAGGAACGCGCCGGGCGCCAGCACGTCGATGTTGTTCCCGAACTGCCGTACCTGCTGCTGCAGCGCGACCGTGATCGGCGGACGCGCCGAGTCGGCGAAGACGAGCGCCACGAGCATGTCGTTCCACACCCACAGGAACTGGAAGATGCCGAGCGAGGCGATCGCCGGGCCGCCCAGCGGCAGCACCACCCGTGTGAACAACCGCAGTTCACCCGCACCGTCGAGACGGGCCGCCTCCAGCAGCTCGCGCGGGATCTCCGCGAAGAAGTTGCGCAGCAGGAACACCGCGAAGGGCAGCCCGAAAGCGGTGTGGAAGAGCACCACGCCCGCCGTGGTCTCGAACAGCCCGATGGTGCCGAAGAGTTCCGAGACCGGGATCAGCGCCACCTGCACGGGGACGACGAGCAGTCCGACGACGACGAGGAAGAGCCAGTCCCGGCCGGGGAACTCCAGCCAGGCGAAGGCGTATCCGGCGAACGCGCCGAGGCCCAGCACGAGCAGGGTCGCCGGCACCGCGATAGCGAACGTGTTCAGCAGCGAGGAGGTGACCGTCTCGTTGGCCAGGAGCCGCTCGTAGTTCTCGGCGGTCAGCCGCGAGGGCGCGCCGAACACCTGCCACCAGCCGCCGTCGTTCAGATCGGTCGGGGAGACGAGGGAGGAGACCAGCAGGCCCAGGGTGGGCAGCAGCCAGAAGAGCGCCGCCACGACCAGGAAGACGCGCACGGCCCCGCCGGCCAGCCGGCCGGCGGCCCGCCCGGCCCACGGAACGGTACGCGGGGCCGGCGTCGCGCCGGCGCCGGACCGGGTCATCGGGCCCCCTCCTTCCGCAGACGGCGGATATTCACGAGCATCACCGGAATCACCAGCACCAGCAGCAGCACGGCGATGGCGCTGCCGAGCCCCGGATCGGCGTCGGTGCCGAAGGACGTCCGGTACAGCTGGAGCGCCAGCACGTTCGCGTCGTCCTGGACCGCTCCCGGCGCGATCACGAAGACCAGGTCGAAGATCTTCATGACGTTGATGACGAGCGTGACGAGCACGACCGCCAGCAGGGGAGCCAGCAGCGGGACGGTGATCCGGCGGAACACCTGCCACTCGGTCGCCCCGTCCACCCGCGCCGCCTCCAGCAGCTCGCGCGGTACGGCCGCCAGCCCGGCCCCGATCAGCACCATCGCGAACCCGGCCCACATCCACACGTACGCCCCGATGACCGCCGGGGTGACGAGCGCCGGGCCGAGCCACTGCACCCCGCCGTACGCCTCCCGGAAATTGACCGCGGGCAGCCGCAGCAGGGCGCCGTCGGCCTTCTCGGACAGGGTGAAGGTGCCGTCGGCCCGGGCCGTCGCCGCATCGACGACCCGGCCGTCCCTGACCGCCTCGATCCGCATCCCGGCGAAGCCCTGCTCGCTCGGGTCGATCACGTTCGTCACGCCGCCCCCGCCCCGGGTGAAGTCCTGCCAGACGGTGCCGGTGACCTTCCCCGCAGCGGCCGCCGCCGTGCCCGCCGTACGGGTCCCCTCGGGCAGCGCCTCCGGCGCCACGCCCACCAGCGGGAGCAGCACCGGCACCCCGGCGCGCACCGGCTCGCGGGTCACGAAGGCGCCCCCGCCCGCGTCCGCCAGCGGAGAGTCACGGCCCGGCCGGGCCTTGGGGAAGGCCGAGGGCTGCGCGAAGGTGTCGTGGACGCCGACCAGGACTGCGTTGGCGACGCCCCGATCAGGGTCGTGGTCGTAGACGAGCCGGAAGATGATGCCCGCCGCCAGCATCGAGATCGCCATCGGCATGAACACCAGCAGTTTGAACGCCGTTCCCCAGCGCACCCGTTCGGTGAGCACGGCGAAGATCAGCCCGAGGGCGGTGGCCGTGGCCGGGGCGAGCACCACCCACACCGCGGTGTTCTGCAGGGCGGTGCGGATGCCGTCGTCGGCGAAGATCTCCCGGTAGTTGTCGCCGCCGACGAACACCTCGCCGGAGCGGTCGAAGAAGCTGCGGTAGAGGGAGTAGCCGATCGGCTGCACGACGAGCGCGCCGAGCAGCACGAGGGCCGGCAGGAGAAACGCCACCGCCACCAGGCGGCGGCGCCGTGCCCCGGCGGACGGGCCGTGCGCGGCGGGGGCCGTCACGGGATCAGTTCCCGTAGGCCTTGGCCGCGTCCGCCTCCAGTTTCGCCTGGGTGCCCGCCACGTCCGACGGGTTCGCCAGGAAGTCCTGCAGCGCCTTCCACTCACCCGCGCCCGGGGTCCCGCCGAAGGCCGCCGGTGCCTGGTCCGACATGTCGAAGCGGAAGTCGTCGCCCGCCGCGATCAGCGATATGGCGATACCGCGCTGGATGTCGTTCGGGTACACCGCCGGGTCGACCGACTTGTTCGGCGAGAGGAATCCGCCCTCGCGGGCCTGGATCTGCGCCGCGTCCGGCGATGCCAGGAAGGTCAGCAGTGCCTGCGCCCCCTTCGACGGCTTCAGCGCGACGGCCACGTCACCGCCCGAGACCACCGGCGCCTTCGCCCCGACCGCCGGGAAGGGGAAGACGAGGGCGTCCTCGCCGATCTTCGCCTCGGTCTGCGCGATGTTCACCGCGACGAAGTCGCCCTCGAAGACCATCGCGGCCGCCGGCCGGTCGCCGCCCGTGAAGGTCTGCGTCACCGACTTCGGGAACTCGGTGGCCAGCGCCCCGCTCGTGCCGCCCGCCAGGAAGTCCTTGCGCCCGAACAGCTCGCCGAGCGTGGTCAGGGCCTGCCCGACGCTGTCGTCGGTCCACTTGATCTCGTGCTTGGCCAGCCGGTCGTACTTCTCCGGGCCCGACTGGGAGAGGTAGATGTTCTCGAACCAGTCCGTGAGGGTCCAGCCGTCCGCGCCCGCGACCGAGACCGCCGGGGTGCCCGACGCCGACAGGGTGTCCGCCGCGGTGATCAGTTCCTTCCAGGTCTTCGGCGGCTGGACGCCCGCCGCCTCGAACGCCTTCGCGTTGTACCAGATCAGCGACTTGTTGGCGGCCTTGTAGTAGATGCCGTACTGGGTGCCGCCGACCGAGCCCAGCGACCTCCAGCCCGCGGAGTAGTTCTTGTCCAGCTGTGCCTGGGCCTCCGGGCCCACCGGCTGCGCCCACTTGTTCTGCACCGCCGAGACCAGCGCCCCGACCTGTGGCAGCAGCGCCACGTCCGGCGGCGCCCCGCCGGCGATCTTCGTGCCGAGGAAGGTGACGATGGGGTCCTGGGCCGGGACGAAGGTGACGGTGGCGCCCGTCCGCTTCTCGAACTCCTTCAGGACCTTGGTGAAGTTCTCCTGCTCGGGCCCCGTCCAGACCGCCGCGACCTGGAGTTTCTCGCCGTCCAGCCTCGGTAACCGCACCCCGGGCGAGGATGTGGCGCCCTGTGGCGGCCGGGGCTCCTTCCCGGCGTCGCCGCCGCACGCGGTCAGCGCGAGAGCGCCCGCCGCGGCCAGCGCCGCCCACCTGAGATGCGTACGGCTCGTTCCGTGCTCGCGCATGGCTCTGCCCCCGATACCCGTGGTGTGTCCCGGACCACAAGGTCTACGCCGACCCGCGCGGCCCCGCAATACCGCCTCGCGGTGACGGGCGCGAGCGGCCGGGCCGCTCAGGGAGCCGGCGGGAACAGCACGGGTATCGCCGAGACCAGGTGCGCGGCCCGGTCCAGGGCACTGGCCAGCAGTGCGAGGTCGGTCGGTCCGTTGCCCAGCTCGCGTACCGGCCGGCGGGCCGGCGGATCGCCCATCCGCTCCCACTCCACGGGGACCACCGTCGGCCGCAGGGTCGCCGTCCGGGGGATCCGCCCGGTGACCCGGCCGGCCTGGAAGGGCACCGTACGGCCGTCCGCGAACCGCAGCACGCCGCGGCCGGGCCCCGGCTGGTCCGGCGCCTCCAGCTCCACCCGCAGGGCCGCCATCCGGGCCGGACCGGTGTCGGCCGTACGGTCCGGGCGGGAGGTGCTCGCCACCAGGTGCACGCCGAGCCGGGCGCCGTCCCGGGCCACCGCCTCCAGCGCCCGGACCACCGAACCGGCGGCGGGGCGGCCCGCACTGCCCAGCCCGGGCGCGACCAGCGCGTCGAGGTCGTCCACCAGCACCACCAGGCGGGGCAGCGGGCTCGGGCCGACCGGATCCGTACGGGTGGCCGCGGCGCGCAGCCGGAGCGTCCCCGTCCGTACGGGCTCGCCCTGGCCCGCCCGGCCGTCGGCGCCGCCGTCGCCGCGGACCTCGCCCGGGGCGGGCCGGCGGGGCGCCACCATCCGGCCGGACACCTCGCGCTGCGCGTGCCACTCGGCGAAGGGCACGCCGTCCAGCAGTTCGGCGCGCCGCTTGAGTTCCGCGCCCAGAGCCTGCGCGAACTCCCGCATGCGCAGCGGATCGGAGGCGACCAGGTGGGCGGAGACGTGGGGGAGCTCGGTGCAGGGCAGCAGGCCGTCGCCGCGCTCCCCGCCGGCCCCGTCGAGGAGGACCAGCCCGAGCCGGTCGGGCCGGGCACCCGCGGACAGGGACGCGGCCACCGACCGCAGCAACTCGGTCCGCCCGCTCCCGGCGGGGCCCTCGACGACCAGGTGCGGGCCGTCGTGGACCAGCTCGGTGCCGACGGGGCCGCGCCGTCCGCTGCCGAGCACGATCTCGGCCAGCCCGCCCTGCCCCTGGTCGGTGGCGGCCGCCCAGCGGGCCATCAGGGAGGCCGGAGTGGCCCGGGCCAGCCCCAGCTCGTCCAGCAGCCGTGCCGTGGCGGGCAGCGTGGCGGCCGTGGGACGGCTCGGCCCGCCGGCACTGCCGTCGGTGGGCCGCAGGGGTGCCAGCGCCCGGGCGAACCGCTCGGCCCAGGCCGTGGAGACGGCGTCGCAGACGGCCGTGGCGCCGGAGGGGACCGGCCGGCCGCCCCGGACCTCGAAGGTCCGTACGGCCGTGGCCACGTCCCCGCTGAGGAGGGCGACGGCGCCGCAGTCCCGGAAGGCCGGGACGGCCGCGCAGGCGGTCTCGTAGGTGTCGCAGACGGGGGAGGCGGCGGTGGCGGCCGGGGCCTCGGCGAGCGCCAGGACGTGGATCCCGGCGGCCGGGCCGTGCGAGGCGAGCCGGCCGGTGATGTCGCGCAGCGCGCCGGTTCCGGGGTCGCCGTCCAGGACGAGGAGCGTGTACGGGCCCGTGTGGGCGTCGGCCGCCTCGCGGATCTGCTCGGCGGGGGCGCTCGCCCAGTGCGCGCCGAGCGGGCCGTCGTCGAGGCGCCGGGTCAGCTCGGCGGTGCGGGCGGCGGCCTGGTCGCGGTCGTACGCGAGGAGCAGGCGGCAGTCCTGGCCGTGCGCGGGCCGTACGTGGGGCAGCCAGCCCAGCCAGGCCCAGTCGCGCCGCCGGTCGGCGAGCGGACGGGCCCGGTCGGCACTGACGAGCACGATCTCCAGCTGTCCCGGTGCGTGCAGCCCCGCGAGCTGCGCCACCACCCAGCGGGCGGCCCCGGACAGCCGGGGCCGCGGGCCGGCGATGCCGAGGGCGCCCACGGCCGACAGGGACACCCGGCTCCCGACGCCGAGCCCGACCTCCAGCGGCGCGGCGCGGCCGGCCCGCCCGGACGTACGGGACCACAGGCGGCCGGTGGGGCCCATCGCGGCCAGCAGCAGCGCGGCCGGGTCGTCGGGGTGGGGCGCGGCGGCGGTGATCACGGTCTCCGGCAGGGCCTGCGGGGCGTCCTGCCCGCGCACCCATTTGCGGGCCCAGGCACCGAGGCCCCTGCGGCGGCCCGAGCCGGGCCGGGCACCGTCCGGTCCGGTCGCGTCGGGGGCGCCGGAGGGGCCGGGGGAGCCCGGGTGGGCCGCGCCGGTCGCACCCGCCGGCCCGTACGGACCGGTGGCGTCCGCGGGCGTGCCGGTGGCGCCCGGTGGTGTGCCGGGGGCGGCGCCCGGCACGGGCGGGGCGTACGCTCCGGGGCCGGCCGGACCGCGGGCACCCGCCGCCGTCCCGGGGGCGTCGGGGAAGGCGCCGGTGGGGCCGTCGGGGCCGTCCGGGGCGGTGGGTGCGGTGGGGGCAGCGGGTGCGGCGAGGGCCAGGTGGCCCTCCTGGTCCGGGGTCACCGGCAGCGAGGGCGTGCCCGCGGGCGCCAGCCGCAGGGTGGACTCGCCGACCCGTAGCAGGGCCCCCGGGGGCAGGGCGACCGGCTGGGCGCCCACCGGGGAGCCGTCGAGGGTGGTGCCGTTCGTGGAGTTCAGATCGGCCACGGCGATCCGGCCGTCGTGGACCATCGTCACCGCGCAGTGCATGCGGGAGACGTCGGGATCGTCCAGCGGGACGTCGGCGTCGCCGGACCGGCCCACCCGGATCTGCCCGCCGTGCAGCAGGTGCACCCCGCCCGCGTCGGGTCCGGCCACGACGTGCAGCTGGGGTGCGCCGAGACCGTCCTCGGGCAGTACGTCCGGCATCGGCGCGTTCAGCGCCAGCACCGCGCCGTCCACCAGCGGCGGCTCGCCCAGCACCCGCCGCTGGAGGTCGAGGCGCTCGGAGCCCGCGTACAGCACGACCGTGCCCCCGGTGTCGGGGCCGCCGACGGTGGCCGCGAGCCCGGAGGCGACCGCGGCCAGCGCGGTGCCGACGGGCGCGGTGACGAGCACGTCACAGCTCGCCGGGGCGGTCGCGGCCTGGTGGCCGCTGCGCGACCCGAGGACGGTCAGTCGGATCTGCATCGCCGTCAGCGGTCCCTTCTGCGCGGTGCGCGGTGTGTGCGCCCGGCAGGGGACCCGTGACATGACTGCCCGATCGCCCCCCGCCCGGCACGGACGCGTCGTCCGGTCAGGTCTGCCCGGAAGGCGCGGCTCCCGTCCCGTGCCGTTCCGTACGGGTGCATCCTCGCACCTGTCGCGGACAACACGCCCGGTACCCGGCAAGAAATGATCTTGATCTGTCGCGGGGTGCGCCGGGGCCCGGCCGAATCCGGACCGCGAGCGGGGGAAACAAGGTGAAAATCGCCTCCGGCATACCCCGAGGACGTCACCCTCCGTACATATGTACGGCAACCAACCTCCGGGGACCCGCGTCTTCCCGGGGGACACCCCCTAGAGTGGGCCGGAAAACCACTCGACGGATCGACCACAGCAGACGACAAGCAGGGGAGCGCGAGACGTGCGGCCAGTCGGCAGTAAATACCTGCTCGAGGAGCCGCTCGGGCGCGGCGCCACGGGTACCGTCTGGCGTGCCCGCCAGAGGGAGACCGCCGGTGCGGAGGCGGCCGTCGCGGGACAGCCCGGCGAGACCGTGGCCATCAAGGTCCTCAAGGAGGAGCTGGCCCAGGACGCGGACATCGTCATGCGCTTCCTGCGCGAGCGCTCGGTCCTGCTGCGCCTGACGCACTCCAACATCGTGCGCACCCGCGACCTCGTCGTCGAGGGCGACCTGCTCGCCCTGGTCATGGACCTGATCGAGGGCCCTGACCTGCACCGGTACCTGCGCGAGAACGGCCCCTTCACGCCGGTCGCCGCGAGCCTGCTGACCGCCCAGATCGCCGACGCGCTCGCCGCCAGCCACGCGGACGGCGTCGTGCACCGCGACCTGAAGCCCGCCAACGTGCTCCTCGACGAGCGCGGCGGCCAGATGAAGCCGATGCTGACCGACTTCGGCATCGCACGCCTCGCCGACTCCCCGGGCCTGACCCGCACCCACGAGTTCGTCGGCACCCCGGCCTACGTCGCCCCCGAGTCCGCGGAGGGCCGGCCCCAGACCTCCGCCGTCGACATCTACGGCGCCGGCATCCTCCTCTACGAGCTGCTCACCGGCCGCCCGCCGTTCGCCGGAGGCACCGCGCTCGAAGTGCTCCACCGCCACCTCAGCGAGGAGCCGCAGCGCCCCTCGACCGTGCCCGAGCCGCTCTGGACGGTCATCGAGCGCTGCCTGCGCAAGGAGCCGGACGAGCGCCCCAGCGCGCTGAGCCTGGCCCGCGCCCTGCGCGTGGTGGCCGCCGGCATCGGCGTGCACTCCTCGGCCGCCGACGTGGAGGCCGCGCTCGGCGTGGGCGCCCTCCTCGCGCCCGACCCCTCGCCCGCCCCGGTCCCCGAGACCCCCGGCGCCGCGGACCCCACCCAGGTACTGCCGTCCGGGGCGGGCTCCCCGGCGGGCGCCTACGACCCGAACGCGATGACCAGCGTCATGCCGCCGGTCGGTGCCGCCGACGCCACCTCGGTGCTGCCCTCCACCGCGGGCCCCGGGGCCGACCCGACCTCGGTCATGCCGCCCGTGCAGCAGCCGGACGCGCCGCACCCGTGGCAGAACCAGATGCGGGCCGCCCGCGACCGCAACGAGCAGACGCAGATGCAGTACCTCGACCCGGAGGACGACCCGCTGCGCCGCCGCCCGCAGCGCCAGGCGCCCCCGCCGCCGCAGCACCGGCCGCAGCAGCCGCCGCAGTACCGGCAGGGACCGCCGCCGCAGCAGCAGTACCAGCAGCCGCAGTGCCGCCAGCCGCCGCAGCCGCCGCAGTCGCAGCAGCAGTACGCGCCTCCGCCCCCGCCGCCGCAGCACTACCAGCCGCAGCAGCGCCAGCCCCAGCAGTACCAGCAGCCGCAGCAGCCCCAGTACCGGCAGCCGCAGCAGCCCCAGCAGCCCCAGCAGGCCCCGCCGCAGCCGCCGGCCCCCCGGGAGCCGCGTGAGCCGCGCCGCCGCAGCGCCAACCCGGTGCGGATCCCCGGCCTCGGCTGCCTCAAGGGCTGCCTGGTGCTGATCCTGGTGTTCTTCGTGGCGGGCTGGCTGATCTGGGAGCTCACCCCGCTCCAGGAGTGGGTGGGTACCGGCAGGGGATGGTGGGACCAGGTCTGGGCCTGGGGCTCCGGAATCGTCGACTGGGTCACCACGATCGGGGACTCGGCGAGCTCGGGCTCCTCGGGTTCCGGCTCCGGCACCCCCTGAGGAGGGGCCCGTAGCGACGACTTCGTGGATTTGTCGACATCCAGGACGTGATTTCGCCCCCGGAAGTGAAGGTCGTCGCGAATCGGGCCCCCTGCCGGACTCCGAAGCCCGCCGGGCCGCGTAGCTTTGGGGCGTACGCCAGCCACTGAGGGAGCAGTCGTGGCACGGAAGATCGGCAGCCGGTACACCGCGCACCAGATCCTGGGGCGCGGCAGCGCGGGCACGGTGTGGCTGGGCGAGGGGCCCGAGGGGCCCGTCGCCGTCAAACTCCTGCGCGAGGACCTCGCGTCCGACCAGGAACTGGTCGGACGCTTCGTCCAGGAGCGCAGCGCCCTGCTCGGCCTGGAGCATCCGCACGTCGTCTCCGTCCGCGACCTCGTCGTGGACGGCAACGACCTCGCCCTCGTCATGGACCTCGTCCGCGGTACGGACCTGCGCACGCGGCTCGACCGCGAGCGCCGGCTGGCGCCCGAGGCGGCCGTGGCGATCGTCGCGGACGTGGCCGATGCGCTGGCCGCGGCGCACGCGGCGGGGGTCGTCCACCGCGACGTCAAGCCGGAGAACGTCCTGCTGGACATGCAGGGCCCGCTCGGGCCGGGCGGTTCGCACCCGGCCCTGCTGACCGACTTCGGCGTGGCCAAGCTGATCGACTCCCCGCGGCGGGCCCCCGCGGGCCGGGCCACCGCCTCGGCGACGCGCATCATCGGCACCCCGGACTACCTGGCGCCGGAGATCGTGGAGGGGCTGCCCCCGCGCGCGGCCGTCGACATATACGCCCTGGCCACCGTCCTGTACGAGCTGCTGGCCGGATTCACGCCCTTCGGCGGGGGCCACCCGGGCGCGGTCCTGCGGCGGCACGTGACCGAGACGGTCGTCCCGCTGCCGGGGATCCCGGACGAGCTGTGGCAGCTCATGGTGCAGTGCCTGGCCAAGGCCCCGGCCTCGCGGCTGCGGGCCTCGGAGCTGTCGGTCCGGCTGCGCGACCTGCTGCCGATGCTGGCCGGGATGCCGCCGCTGGACGTGGACGAGCCGGACGACGCGGAGCCGGAGCCCGCCGCCCCGGAGGAACCCTCCGCCGACCCGGTGCGGCGGCGGAGCGTGGTCCCCCTGGTGCCGGGGTCGGCGACCGACTCCAACCGGGACACCCACACCTCGATGCGGGTGCCCGGGCCGGACGAGCTGTCGGGCGGGGCGCTGGGCACGGCCCGCGTGCCGCGCCCGGCCGGCGGGCACCGGCCCGGCTCGGCCCGGCACCGCGCCGAGGCCGCCCGCAAGCGGCGGCTGACTCTGTCCGCGGTGGCGGTGGCCCTGGCCGCCGCGGTCGGCCTGGGCAGCTGGCTGGCCCTGTCGGGGGGCGACGAGCCGAAGCCCCGGCAGGACAACAAGCAGTCGGGCCCCCGCCACCCGTAACCCGTCCGCGGCGCCGGGTGCCGGGGGCGCCGCTCCCGGACCCGCGCGCCTCAAACGCCGGCGGGGCTGGATTTCCCGGCCCGGGAGGGACTACACCGCGGCCAGCTCCGGGTGCCAGCGCCGTGCGACGGCCGGGTGGGCGCGCACCCATCCCTTGAGTTCGTTGCGGCCGTACTCGGCGTGCAGCGGGTTCGACGCGTCGTGCGCGACGCCGGGTGCCGAGCGCAGGTAGTCGCCCGGGACGGTGTCGATCACGGCGTCCAGCCGCGGGTTGTAGAAGAACGGCACCGAGAACCGCTCCACCGCCCCGGGCGGGCTGACCACCCGGTGGTCGGTCGCCGTCAGGTAGCCCTCGGTCGCTATCTCCAGCAGTTCGCCCAGGTTCACCACGAAGGCCCCCGGCATCGGCGGCACGTCCAGGTAGCCGCCGTCCCGGACCACCTGCAGGCCGCCCACCGAGTCCTGCAGCAGCAGCGTGAGGAAGCCGTAGTCCTTGTGCGCCCCGACCCCCTGGTCGGCGCCGGACGGGGCCGACCCCGGGTAGCGGATCAGCTTGGTGTGCAGGTGGGGGCGGTCGGCGAAGGCCTCGTCGAAGAAGTCGGCCGGCGCGCCGATCGAGACCAGCAGCTCCTGCAGGAGGCGGTGCGCCACCGCCGCCAGGCGGGACTGCCAGTCGAGGACCACCGTACGGAGCTCGGGGAGGGCGGCCGGCCACTGGTTCGGGCCCTCCAGCCACAGGTACGCCGGGTCGTCGGGGCCCACCTGCGGCGCCGGGCGCTCCGCGCCGACGTCCAGCTGGTCGCGCCAGTCGGAGGCGCCGCCGGTCAGCTCGTGGCCGATGCGGGTGTAGCCGCGGAAGTGCGGGGAGTTCAGGTTGCTCACGGCGAGCCGGTCGGCCTCCGGGAGGGCGAAGAAGGCCCGGGTGACCTCCAGGATGCGGGCGCTCTCGGCGGCGGTGACGCCGTGCCCGGTCAGGTGCAGGAAACCGGTGTCCCTGGCTGCCGCGTGCAGCTTCTTCAGGAATTCGGCCCGCTGGGCCGGGTCGTCGGCCTGGGAGAGGTCCAGGACGGGGAGAGAGTGCGCGGACGGCATGACGGCTCCGTTTCGGATGTCACGGGGTCCTGTTCCCCAGAGGTGGCGGGGTGCGGGTGGGGTGGGGCCGTCGGCAGGGGTGGCGCCGGGGCCGCTTGGCTCGCGTACAGGACCAAGTCGGATCGGTGTGGATCAGGCTTGGGGTCGGTCCGGCGGCAGACAGCTCGTCGTCGTGACGCGCATGAGGTCCACATGGCGGCGCTTGACGAGGTGAACGGTCATACGGTGAGCGTACGCCCGCACGAGCCGTCATCAGAACGGGTGATCCGGCCTGCCCGGACGGGCTCGCCCGCGGACCGGCTAGGCTGGACCCGTGGCAGTCGTCGATGTTTCCGAAGAGCTGAAGTCCCTCTCCTCGACCATGGGGTCGATCGAGGCCGTCCTGGACCTCGACAAGCTGAGGGCAGATATCGCCGTGCTTGAGGAGCAGGCCGCCGCGCCGTCCCTGTGGGACGACCCGGAAGCCGCCCAGAAGATCACGAGCAAGCTTTCGCACCTCCAGGCGGAGGTCCGGAAGGCCGAGACCCTGCGCGGGCGCATCGACGACCTCGGGGTGCTGTTCGAGCTCGCCCAGGAGATGGACGACGCGGACACTCTCGCCGAGGCCGAGACCGAGCTGGCGTCCGTCCGCAAGGCGCTGGACGAGATGGAGGTCCGGACCCTGCTCTCCGGCGAGTACGCCGAGCGCGAGGCCCTGGTCAACATCCGCGCCGAGGCCGGCGGCGTCGACGCCTCCGACTTCGCCGAGCGCCTCCAGCGCATGTACCTGCGCTGGGCCGAGCGCCACGGCTACTCCACGGAGATCTACGAGACCTCGTACGCGGAGGAGGCCGGCATCAAGTCGACCACCTTCGTGGTCAAGGCCCCGTACGCCTACGGCACCCTCTCCGTCGAGCAGGGCACCCACCGCCTGGTGCGCATCTCGCCCTTCGACAACCAGGGCCGCCGCCAGACCTCCTTCGCCGGTGTCGAGGTGCTCCCGGTCGTCGAGACCAGCGACCACGTCGAGATCGACGAGTCCGAGCTGCGCGTCGACGTCTACCGCGCCTCCGGCCCCGGCGGCCAGGGCGTCAACACGACCGACTCGGCCGTGCGCATCACGCACATCCCGACCGGCATCGTCGTCTCCTGCCAGAACGAGCGCTCGCAGATCCAGAACAAGGCCAGCGCCATGAACGTCCTCCAGGCCAAGCTGCTGGAGCGGCGCCGCCAGGAGGAGCAGGCCAAGATGGACGCCCTCAAGGACGGCGGCAGCTCCTGGGGCAACCAGATGCGCTCCTACGTCCTGCACCCGTACCAGATGGTCAAGGACCTGCGCACGGAGTTCGAGGTGGGCAACCCGCAGGCGGTCCTCGACGGCGAGATCGACGGCTTCCTGGAGGCCGGAATCCGCTGGCGCAAGCAGCAGGAGCAGACCGCGTAAGGCGGGAAAGCGCGCACGCCGCGCGCACAGGACACGGGAAGGGTCCGGACACGACAGGTGTCCGGACCCTTCCGTCACATGTGATCGGTACGCGGCGCGGGCACCGACGAGTACCGGCGCCGGGTCCCGCCCGGACAGCGCCTCCTAGGCGGTCTGCTGGGCCACCAGCACCAGAGCTGCCACGAGCACCACCATGAGCACGATCAGAGCCACGGGGTTCAGGCCGGAGAAGGGGCCCTCCTGCTGGAGGCGCTCCCGGTTCGCCCGGCACACAGGGCAGCGGCCCTGGCTGACGGGTGCGGCGCAGTTCGCGCACACGAGCCGGTCATATGTCATGCGCTCCTCCTCTCGTCCCCTCGGTCTTCCTTCTTGCCTAACGGCGCGGGGAACCGGACCGTTCCCCCTACCACTGTGCCAGCTTCGCCGACATTCGGCGCGGCCCGTCCGGGCAATCGCGGTCCGGACCCTCCGGGACCACGGGATAAACCGGACAACTCCGGATGCCGGGTCCACACCTCGGGCCCGTTCGCGTATGGTCACGCACACCTACTCCCGGCGACCATGGTGCACCCGTGATCCGATTCGACAGCGTCTCCAAGTCCTACCCGAAGCAGAGCCGCCCCGCACTCAGAGAAGTCTCCCTCGACATCTCGAAGGGCGAGTTCGTCTTCCTCGTCGGCTCGTCCGGCTCCGGCAAGTCCACCTTCCTGCGCCTCATCCTGCGCGAGGAGCGCGCCAGCCACGGCCAGGTGCACGTCCTGGGCAAGGACCTCGCCAAGCTCTCCAACTGGAAGGTCCCGCAGATGCGGCGCCAGCTGGGGACCGTCTTCCAGGACTTCCGCCTGCTGCCCAACAAGACGGTCGCCGAGAACGTGGCCTTCGCCCAGGAGGTCATCGGCAAGCCGAGGGGCGAGATCCGCAAGGCGGTCCCGCAGGTCCTCGAACTCGTCGGCCTGGGCGGCAAGGAGGAGCGCATGCCCGGCGAGCTCTCCGGCGGTGAGCAGCAGCGCGTGGCCATCGCCCGCGCCTTCGTCAACCGCCCGGCCCTGCTGATCGCGGACGAGCCCACCGGCAACCTCGACCCCCAGACCTCCGTCGGGATCATGAAGCTGCTGGACCGGATCAACCGGACCGGCACCACCGTGATCATGGCGACGCACGACCAGCAGATCGTCGACCAGATGCGCAAGCGCGTCATCGAACTCGAACAGGGCCGACTCGTGCGCGACCAGTCGCGCGGCGTCTACGGCTACCAGCACTGAAAGGCCCCCCAGAGTCATGCGCGCCCAGTTCGTCATGTCCGAGATCGGCGTCGGCCTCCGCCGCAATCTCACCATGACCTTCGCGGTCATCATCTCCGTGGCCCTGTCGCTGGCCCTGTTCGGCGGCTCCCTGCTCATGAGCGAGCAGGTCAGCAAGATGAAGGGCTTCTGGTACGACAAGGCCAACGTCACGCTCTACCTCTGCAACAAGCAGGACGCCCAGGAGGCGGGCGAGGCCGCCGCCAAGAACGGCACCCCGGGCGTGGCGACCTGCGCCAAGGGCGCGGTCACCGAGGACCAGAAGAAGCAGATCGAGGCCGAACTGGGGCAGATGTCCCAGGTGAAGTCCGTCGCCTACGAATCGGCGGACGAGGCCTACAAGCACTACCAGGAGCGGTTCGGCAACACGGCCCTCGCCTCCTCCATCACCCCGGACCAGATGCAGGAGTCCTTCCGGGTCAAGCTGAAGAACCCGGAGAAGTACAAGGTGGTCACCTCCGCCTTCGCGGGCAGGGACGGTATCCACACCGTCGACGACCAGCGCCAGGCCATCGACGACCTGTTCCGGATCCTGAACTACCTCAACATGGCCGCCATCGGCATCATGCTGATCATGCTGGTCGTGGCGCTGCTCCTGATCGTCAACACCGTGCGCGTCTCGGCGTTCAGCCGCAGGCGGGAGACCGGGATCATGCGGCTCGTGGGTGCCTCCAGCTTCTACATCCAGGTCCCCTTCATCATGGAGGCCGCCGTCGCCGGGCTCATCGGCGCGCTCTTCGCCTGCGCCATGCTCGTCTCCGGCCAGTACTTCGTGATCGACCACGGCGTGGGCCTGCGCGAGAAGATCCAGCTCATCGACTTCATGGGCTGGGGATCGGTGCTGGCCAAGCTCCCGTACGTACTGTTCATCGGCCTTCTGATGCCTTCCATGGCCGCTTTCATCGCCCTGCGCAAGTACCTGAAGGTGTGACAAGCGCCCCGCAAGTGGTCCGGTCAACCATCCGTACCGGCGCGGGGCTTGTCCTAGACTCGGCGCCATGCTGGGCTTGCCGAGTATCCCCGCCTTCTGTCTCCGGCCCCGCGACCCACGTCGCGGGGCCGTTTTGGCGTTAACGTTCGCCGCGGTCGTCGCCGTCGGCGCGTTCACCGGCTGCTGGGACCGCGCGGACGGTGCCGCGGTCGTGGCCCGTACGGACACGCCCGGGCCCGGGGCCGCGCGCCCGGAGGGCACCGCCGACCGCGAGGCGGTCGCCCGCGCCGCCGCCGAGGCCGTCGCCGAGGGCAAGTCCGGCAAGAAGGCCGCGCAGGAAGTGGTCAGCCGCAGCGGCGACCGCTGGGGCACGGTCTACGACCGGGGCGAGTACGCCGCCTTCGCCGAGGGCCTCGACGGGCACTGGACCGGGGTCGGGGTCTGGGCCGTGGGCACCCAGGACGGCGTGATCACGGTCGACGGCGTCGAGCCCGGCAGCCCTGCCGCCCGGGCCGGCCTGCGCGCCGGGGACCGCCTGCTGAGCGTCGACGGGCACGGGGTGACCGGGCTGGCCGTGGCCGACGTGGTCGCCCTGCTGCGCGGTACCGCCGGCACCCCCGTCGTGCTGAACCTGAGCCGGGACGGTGCCGACCTCACCGAGACCGTGGTGCGTGAGCGGCTGCGCACCGAGCCGGTGACCGTGCGGCGGCTCGCCGGCGACGTCACCGTCATCAAGGTGACCTCCTTCACCCGCGGTTCCGGCGACCGGGTCCGGGCGGCCGTCCGCGCGGCCCCGCCCGGCGGCGGGGTCCTGCTCGACCTGCGGGGCAACCGGGGCGGGCTGGTCGCCGAGGCGGTCACGGCCGCCTCCGCCTTCCTGGACGGCGGGCTCGTGGCGACCTACGACGTACGGGGCGAGCAGCGCGTGCTGAACGCGGCGCCGGGCGGGGACACGACCCGGCCGCTGGTGGCCCTCGTCGACGGCGGCACGATGAGCGCCGCCGAACTGGTGACGGGCGCGCTCCAGGACCGGGGCCGGGCGGTCGCGGTGGGCAGCAGGACCTTCGGCAAGGGCTCGGTGCAGATGCCGACCGAGCTCCCGGACGGCTCGGTGGCCGAGCTGACGGTGGGCACGTACCGCACCCCGGCGGGGCGCAGCCTCGACGGCGGCGGCATCACCCCGGACGTACCGGCCGGCGAACGGGCCGAGGAGCGGGCCGTCACGGTATTGGGTGGCCTCGGGGTGGGTCCGTAGTGCGAAAATGACCGCACTATGGCTAAGGAAAAAGGGCGCAAGCTGATCGCCCAGAACAAGAAGGCGCGGCACGACTACGCGATCCTCGACACCTACGAGTGCGGCCTGGTGCTCACCGGTACCGAGGTGAAGTCCCTGCGCCAGGGCCGGGCCTCGCTGGTGGACGGCTTCGTGTCGGTGGAGAGCGGGGAGGCGTGGCTCTACAACGTGCACGTGCCGGAGTACAGCCAGGGCACGTGGACGAACCACAGCGCCCGGCGCAAGCGCAAGCTCCTGATGCACCGGGAGGAGATCGACAAGCTGGAGCGCAAGGCCGACGAGTCGGGTCACACGATCGTGCCTCTCTCCCTGTACTTCAAGGACGGCCGGGCGAAGGTCGAGATCGCGCTGGCGAGGGGCAAGAAGGAGTACGACAAGCGGCAGACGATGCGGGAGAAGCAGGACACCCGCGAGACGAACCGGGTGATCTCGGCCATCCGTCGCAAGCAGCGCGGCACGGTTTAATCACCTGGCACGCGGTGGTCCACTTCGCGTACCATGGCGTCAGCACCGCCCCCCGGGGTGGAGCACATTGTTAAAAGAACATGGGGATGATCGGTTTCGACAGCGGATGTCGATGCAGGGGAAGCGAGCCGAGGAAGCGGCAATGATCTCGCTAACCACATGTCGCAAAAAATAATCGCCAACTCCAAGAGCGATAACTCCCGCTTCACCCTCGCTGCCTAATAACAGTGAGCTGAAGCCTCTGTGAGGAGCGTCAGCCCGGAAGTGGTCCCGGTCCGGATCCTGGCGTCAACAAGGGATCTAAACCTCTAGCCCCGGTCACGGGGGCCGGAGGGAAATCAAACAGTGACTGAGCCCGTCGGAGACTTGTCCGTGTGATCTCCGGGGCCGAGAAAAGCGCAGCGGACTGCGCTCGGAGAAGCCCTGCTTCTGCACCGTTGGACGCGGGTTCGATTCCCGCCATCTCCACTCATCCCATGTGGGCGAAGGCCCCCTGACCTGCGAGGAATCTCGCCAGGTCAGGGGGCCTTCGTCATGTGGGAGCCCGACGGGAGCACCACCCTTCAGGGAGCGTGACGGATGCGGCGGTGTGTCAGGTGCCTGGGTGCGGAGACCGATCGCTGTCGGCAGTGATGACCTCGATTCGGCAATGCGGCTTCTGAACGCCGCGTTTGATGCGCACGTCCGCCGTCAGCAGGTGGACGCCCAGCGCCTCGGCGAGGGCGACGTACGTGGCGTCGTAGGCGGAAAGGTTGGCGTACAGCTTTCGGATCCGGGGGAGCAGGGGGCCCGTATCGTGCCGCTGTACGCGCAGCCCCTGGTAGGTCTTGAAGTGCTCGTCGAGGCTCGCGGGGGCGATTTTGGAGCCGCGTGCCATGCCCAGAAGGGCGGAGGTGATCTCGGTGTCCAGCAGGTAGGGAGCGGCGAGAAGGTCTTCCTCGCCGATCCGCCGGCGGGCAGCGGCACCCCGGGAGCCCTTGTCCGTGAGGAACAGGACCAGGGCGGAGGAGTCCACGACGATCAACGGCCCATCCTGCCCGCGTCGATGGCGTCGAGGACGTCCTGGATATCAATGTCCTCCGTGGCGTAGCGCTCGGCACGGTCGGCCATTTCGGCGAGCGTGGGCTGGGTGGCGTCTCGGGTGACGAGGCTGAGCAGGTAGCTCTGCAGGGACTGCCCGGCCTCGGCGGCCCGGACCTTTATGCGGCGGGCGATGTCATCGGGGACTTCCCGGATCGTGAATGCAGTCATGACTGCATTTTATCGTCGATGCAGTCATTTTGCAGTCACTCGCAGCCGCTCGACAGTTGAGCCCTCCGGTCGCCTGCCGGTGGCTGGTGCCGGCGGACGTGTCGCACCGAGGGATCCCGTGCTCCCGCCGGGAGCACCAAGGGGTGCCGGATGCTGTCGGGTCGTGCCGTCTTGTAGGCCCTGAGCTGTGGGAATGGCGCCCCGGGCGGCTGGAGGTAGGGCTTGTTGGCGGGTTCTATTCCCGCCATCTCCACTCATCCCATGTGGGCGAAGGCCCCGCAGCCCCTCGGCTGCGGGGTCTTCGTCATGCCCGAAGCATCCCGCGTGACGGTGGGAACGGCGGTAGCGTGGGACCCACTCCCGAGAGGAGCCCGACCGAGGAGGACACGTGAGTACGCCGATCCCCGCCGAGGGCGGGCCGCTGATCCCCATGCCGGAACTCACGCCTGCAGCTCTGCGCGAGGCTGTCGCGAAGATCGCTCCGAGCCGCGTGCCCGACTTGACGCTGCACCTCTTCGAAGCCACGACGAACGCCCAGCAGACTCAGTCCCTGGCCCCGTTGCGCGCCTTCATCCACTCCTGGGCCGTCTTCGTGGAGATCGAACGCCATCCCCACAGGGCGGCACGCCTCCACGCACTGGAGCGGCTGGTCCAGGAAGGGGCGGACGATCCGGCGTCCGCCCTGGCGGAGATCCAGCAGATCCTCGACAAGGCGGAGGCCGTGACCGGCCTGTGAGCGACTGGACCTGGGACTACAACACCGACGACCACGCTCACGTGACCGGTGGTCTGCCGCCCGGTGTGATCGCGGAGGTAGAGCGCATCGCCACCGAATTGGCGGCACTGGGCCGGGACGCGGAGGCCGTCGGCCGTCCCACAGGAAGGCCTGGCGGCCTCCGCGAATTCGACATTCTCGGCGGCCGCGGCTTCATCAGCTTCCTCGCCGTCCACCGGCACGAGTGCGTCTACGTATGCAGGGTCACCTGGTACGAGTGACGCCCCGCAGCCACTCGGCTGCGGGGCCTTCCTTCACGGTGGTGCCGGTCCGGCGCACCGGGTGAGGGGCGTGTGCCGGTTCATGGCGGTGGGCCCCCGGCCGGGTGGCCGGGGGTCCGGGTCAGGCTTGGGTGGTGATCAGCAGAACGGGACCTTGTTGAGGTTCTTGGCGTAGCGGGCGGCGATCCAGCCGCTGCCGTCGGCGAGCTTGTACCAGATCGAGTTGCCGTCGACCTTCTGGCCGTTCACCTTGCACTGGAGGGCGACGACCGAGCCGGTCTTGATCTTGCCCTTGTGCGCGTAGTGCGTGCCGGGGCCGGAGCGGACACCGAGGCCCTTGCCGGGGGAGACGATCTTGGCCTTGGGGTGCTCGTGGTGGTCCTTGCCCTTGCCGCCGCACTTGCAGTCGCCGGGCTTGCCGGGCTTGCCGGTGTCGCCCTTCGGACCCTTGGGGCCCTGCGGGCCGGCCGGGCCGGGCTTGCCGGGGTGGCCCTTCGGGCCCTGGGGCCCTGCGGGGCCGGGCTTGCCGTCACGGCCGGGCTTGCCCTCGTGGCCCTTCGGGCCCTGCTTGCCGGTGTCGCCCTTCGGGCCCTGCGGACCGGCGGGGCCCGTGTCGCCCTTCGGGCCGTTCGCGGGACCCGGCTCGCCCTGCGGTCCGGGCGGCCCGTCGTGGCCCTTCGGCCCGCGCCTGCCGGTGTCGCCCTTGTCGCCCTTCTCGCCCCTGTCGCCCTTCGGGCCGGGCTCGCCGCGGTCGCCCTTGTCCCCCTTCTCGCCCTTCTCGCCCTTCGGGCCGTGCTTTCCGGGCTTGCCGTGGTCACCGGGCCTTCCGGGCCTTCCGGGCTTTCCGTCGTCCCCCTTGTCCCCCTTGTCGCCCTTGGGGCCCGACACCGGGGTGGCCACGGCGAACAGGGCCGGTGCCTCCACGTCCGTCGCCCACTCGCCGCCGGTCAGCGTCGTGCCGCCGGGCGCGTCGGCGTCCACCCGTACGGCCACGGACAGTTGGGTCTGCTCCTGCGCCGCGAAGCGGAAGCCGGCGCGGGTGCCCGCCTCGCAGGTCAGCAGGCGTGCGTCGGAGGACCGCGTACACGGCGCCGCCGCGCGGGTGCCGTTCCAGTAGAAGCGGGTCTCCGGGAAGGTCGTGCGCTCCGGAGCGGTGATGCGGAAGGTGCCGCTGGCGACCGGCTCCGCTCCGCCCCGGGCCGCGATGACGACGCGTCCCGTGGCTCCGGGGGCGATGGAGGGCACATAGGGCTGGTGGAAGCGGATGTCCGACGAGTCGGCGGACGCGGGGACGGTCGGCGCGAGGCAGGCGGCGGTGACGGCCGCGACGAACAGGGCGGCGGGCACGGAACGGTAAGCAGGCACGGGTGGTTCCTCCGCAAAGGGAAGGGCGCTGAGGGGAAAGCACCCCCAGTTATTGCGGATCCCCCGCGGTGGCCGTGCGTACCACGCGGGAATGATCACTCGTGCGCCGGATCGATCGCCCTGTCAGGGCGATCGCCAGGGCGATCAGGGCGGCCGCCGCCGGCACCGCGTACGCGGCGACCGGGCCCGGCCCCTCCACGACCCAACCGGCGCTCGCGGAACCTGCCGCGATGCCCGCGAGGATGGCGGTGACCGCCAGGGTCATGCCCTCGTTGAGCCGCCCCTCGGGGATCCGGGCGTGGACCTGCGACATCGCCGAGACCATCGTCGGCGCCGTGGCCATGCCGGCCAGCAGGAGGGCGCAGGCCAGGGCGGTCACGGAGCCGGTGGCGGCCGCGGCCCAGGGGAGGGTCATCGAGGCGGCCAGGGCGCACACGCACGCCTTCAACGAGCGGGCGCTCAGGGTGCCGTAGAGCAGACCGGCCGCGCATGAGCCCGCCGCCTGGAGGGCCAGGACCAGCCCGGAGGCGGCGCCCAGGCCCTGGACGTCGAGGTAGGCGATCGAGGCGACCTCCATCGAGCCGAAGACCACGCCCGTGACGAGGAAGAGCGGCAGCAGCGGGCCCAGCGCGCGCAGCGGTGAGCCCTGCCGCGGCGCCGCCGTCACGGGGGGCTGGGTGGCGCGGCAGGAGGTGAAGACCAGCATGCCGGTGAGCAGCAGGGCCGCCCCGGCGAGGGTGCCCGCCTCCGGGAACACGGCTGCGCACAGGAAGGCCGCCAGCACCGGTCCGAGCATGTAGCACAACTCGTCCGCGGCCTGTTCGAACGACATCGCCGTGTGGTGGGCGGCGGGGGAGTCGCGCAGCAGGTGCGTCCAGCGCGCGCGGGACATGCCGCCGATGTTGGGTGTCGTCGCGGTCGCCGCGTACGAGGCGAAGAGCGTCCAGGCGGGAGCGCCGCTACGGACGCACGCGACCAGGGACAGCGAGCCGAGGACCGCGATCAGGGTGGCCGGTACGGCGATCCGGGCCTGGCCGTGGCGGTCGATCAGGCGGGCGGTCCAGGGCGCCACCACGGCCGTGGCCGCGAGCCCGGTGGCCGTGACGGCGCCGGCGAGCGCGTACGAGCCCCGCTGGCCGGCGATCATCATGACCGCGCTGACCCCGAACATGCCCATCGGGAGCCGGGCGATGAGGTTCCCGGCGGTGAAGCCCCGGGCGCCGGGTACCGCGAACAGCCGACGGTAGGGGCCGGGTGTCCGCCCCGCGGTACGGGCCCGCGCGGCGGGGGCAGTGGGGTCGGCGGGGTCGGCGGCGGCGCCGGGCGCGGCGGCGGACGCGGCGGCGGGGGCGGTGTCGATGGCGGTGAGGACGAGGGTGCTGCCGGTGACGGTCATGAGGGGCATACAGCCACCCTCGGCCGGGGCGGGGCGCACCGTCCAACACCTGTTCCGAAGCCATTCACCCGTTCCTGTTGTTAGTCTCCGGGGGTGAATCCCCGTGATGTGGAACCCCGGCTGCTGCGCGGGTTCGTCGCCGTTGCCGAGGAACTGCACTTCACCCGCGCCGCCGCCCGCCTGTACGTCGCCCAGCAGGCGCTGAGCCGGGACGTCCGGCGGCTCGAACAGAACCTTGCGGCGACGCTGTTCGTCCGCACCACCCGCGCCGTCGAGCTGACCGCCGACGGTCAGCGCCTGCTGCCCCTGGCCCGGCGCGTGCTGCGCGCGCACGAGGAGCTGACGGACGCCTTCGCAGCCGGGGCCGCGGCCGGCGCGGCGCCCCGGCCGCTCCTCGTCGACCTGAACACCGACGGCCCCGGCACCGCGCGCACCGTGCTGGAACGGGCCCGCGAACTCGCCCCGGACTGCGAGCTGATGGCCCGCTTCGAAAGCGGGCTCACCCACGCCGCCGCCGAGGTCGCGGCCGGCCGGCTCGACGTCGCCTTCGGGTACGCCGACGGCCTCGACCCCGCGCTGCGGGCCCCGCTCGCGCAGCGGCCCGTACGGTACGAGCCGCTCGCCGTGCTGCTGCCCGAGGGGCACGCCCTGGCCGCGGGAGATTGCGTACCGCTCGACGCGCTGGCCGGGGAGACCGTGTACGCGGGCGCCGGGAACCCGCGGACCCTGGAGTGGACGGGGCTGGCGCGCGAGCTGTTCGCCGGACGGGGGATCCTCATGGCGCCGCCCGCGCCGGTCGCGATCGGCAAGGAGGAGTTCCGCCGGGTCATGGTCAAGACCGGCAACCCGGTGCTGGCGACGGTGGGGTTCCTGGACATGCCGGGGTGCGTCAAGCTGCCGCTGACCGACCCGGTGCCGCTGTCACCGCTGTCCATGGTGTGGCGCACGGGTTTCAGCCACCCCGGACTGGACGCCCTGCACGCCGCGGCCGACGGCCTGGCGGCCGAACGCGGCTGGCTCCGGCCCCCGGCCGGGAGCTGGCTGCCCGCCCCGCTCACACACCGCCCGGGCGGCGGGTGAGAGCAAGGTTTCCCGGCGGTCATCCGGCGGGGACCGGGGCCGAAACGCGCCTTTCCTACGGTCGGTGCCACGGACGCGACAGCTGTGGAGGCGTGTGATGACCGGAACCGCACCCCGTAGGCGGGGCCGCTGGATCGAGCAGTGGGATCCCGAGGACGAGACCTTCTGGAAGGAGACCGGGGAGCGGGTCGCCCGCCGCAACCTGCTGTACTCCGTGCTCTCCGAGCACATCGGATTCTCCATCTGGTCCCTCTGGTCCGTGATGGTCCTCTTCATGGGCCCCGAGTACGGCATCGACCCGGCCGGAAAGTTCTTCCTGATCGCGACGGCGACCTGCGTGGGCGCCGTCGTGCGCGTGCCGTACACCTTCGCCGTCGCCCGCTTCGGCGGCCGGAACTGGACCGTCTACAGCGCGCTGCTCCTGCTCGCCCCGACGGTCGCCGCGATCGTCGTCATGGAACCGGGCACCTCCTACGGGACCTTCCTGCTCGTAGCCGCCCTCACCGGGGTGGGCGGCGGAAACTTCGCGTCCTCCATGACCAACATCAACGCCTTCTTCCCGATGCGGAAGAAGGGCTGGGCGCTCGGCCTGAACGCGGGCGGCGGCAACATCGGTGTGCCCGTCGTCCAGCTGGCCGGGCTGCTCGTCATCGCCACCGCCGGGGCCGGACACCCGCGGCTGCTGCTCGGCGCATACATCCCGCTGATCGTGCTCGCCACGGTGCTGGCGGCCGTACGGATGGACAACCTGGCGCCGGTGCGCAACGACACCGGCGCGGTCCGCGAGGTCCTGAAGGACCCGCACACCTGGATCATGTCGTTCCTCTACGTCGGGACGTTCGGGTCCTTCATCGGCTACAGCTTCGCCTTCGGACTGGTCCTGCAGACCCAGTTCGGGCGCACCCCGCTCCAGGCGGCCTCGCTGACCTTCATCGGACCGCTGCTGGGCTCGCTGGTCCGGCCGGTGGGCGGGGCGCTGGCCGACCGCTTCGGCGGGGCCAGGATCACCCTGGGCACCTTCGTCGCGATGGCCGCGGCGACCGGAGTCGTCGTGTTCGCCTCGGAGCGCTCCTCGCTGACGGTCTTCCTCGTCGGGTTCGTGGCCCTGTTCGTCCTGAGCGGGCTCGGCAACGGCTCGACGTACAAGATGATCCCCGGCATCTTCCAGGCGAAGGCGCTGGCCCGCGGGATGAGCGGCGAGAGCGCCGCCGCGTACGGGCGGCGGCTCTCCGGGGCCTCCATGGGGCTGATCGGCGCCGTCGGCGGGCTCGGGGGCCTGGGCATCAACCTGGTCTTCCGGGAGGCGTTCCGCTCCTCCGGGTCCGGCACGACCGCCTTCGCCACCTTCCTCGCCTTCTACGCGGTGTGCTGCGCGGTGACGTGGGCGGTATACCTTCGCCGCCCGGCGGCCCGGGTGCCCCACACGGCCGAGGCCCCGGTGAAACCCCAGCTCACGTCGGTGTAACCGGGGCGAAATACGGGTGAACCGAGTCCGACACGCCGAGTTGGCAGGCTCGGTCCACCCGTACCGCCCCCACACGCGTCAGTAGGCAGGTCACGATGGACGACAGGAACACCCGCCCGCTCGCGGGCTTCACCGTCGGGGTCACCGCCGCCCGGCGGGCGGACGAGCTCATCGCGCTGCTGCGGCGGCGCGGAGCGTCGGTGCTGCACGCACCGGCGCTGCGGATCGTGCCGCTCGCCGACGACAGCGAACTGCTGGCCGCCACCAAGGAACTGATCGGCGCTCCGCCGGACGTGGTCGTCGCCACCACCGCGATCGGCTTCCGCGGCTGGGTCGAGGCCGCCGACGGGTGGGGGATCGGCGAGCAGCTGCTGGAGACCCTGCGCTCCACCGAACTGCTGGCCCGCGGGCCGAAGGTCAAGGGCGCCATCCGGGCCGCCGGGCTCGTGGAGGAGTGGTCCCCGGAGTCGGAATCGCTCGCCGAGGTACTGGACCGGCTGCTGGCGGCCGGGGTCACCGGCCGGCGGATCGCGCTCCAGCTGCACGGGGAGCCGCTGCCCGGCTTCGTCGAGGCGTTGCGGGCCGGCGGGGCCGAGGTGGTCGTGGTCCCGGTGTACCGGTGGATGGCCCCGGAGGACCTCGCCCCGCTGGACCGGCTGCTGGACGCCGTCGTCGGCGGCGGGGTGGACGCCGTCGGCTTCACCTCGGCCCCGGCGGCGGCCTCCCTGCTGTCCCGGGCCGAGGAACGGGGGATGCGGGAGGCCGTACTGGACGCGCTGCGCGGCGGCGGGCCGCTGACCGCGTGCGTCGGGCCGGTGACGGCACTGCCGCTCCAGGCGCTCGGTGTGGACACCGTGCAGCCCGAACGGTTCCGGCTGGGCCCGCTGGTGCAGCTGCTGTGCCGGGAGCTGCCCGGCCGGGCCCGGGTCCTGCCGGTGGCCGGGCACCGGCTGGAGATCCGGGGCCACGCCGTCCTCGTCGACGAGGAACTGCGGCCGGTGCCCCCGGCCGGGATGGCCCTGCTCAGGGCGCTGTCCCGGCGCCCCGGCTGGGTGGTGGCCCGCGCGGAACTGCTGCGGGCGCTGCCGGGCGCGGGGCGCGACGAGCACGCCGTGGAGACGGCCATGGCCCGGCTGCGCACGGCGCTCGGGGCGCCCGGCCTCATCCAGACGGTGGTCAAGCGCGGGTACCGGCTGTCGCTGGACGCGGGCGGCGAGGAGAAGTACGGGCAACTCCCGCAGGACGCAGCGGTGACGGCCAGGGGGGTCCTGGGCTAGCGTGCCGGGATGATCATTGACGGGGTGGAGATGAGGGGCGTCGCACTGGACGACGCCGCGGGACTGGCCGAGGCGTTCGCGCGGAACCGGGCGAACATGGCACCGACCGAGCCGCTGCGGACCGACGCCTTCTACACCGAGGCGGGGCAGCGGGAGCGGATCGGACAGCAGCTGGAGTCCCGGGACGCCGGCCGGCTGCTGCCGTTCGTGTTCGTGGACCTCGCGAGCGGCACCCCGCTGGGGACCATCAACCTCGGCAACATCCAGCACGGACCGCTGAGCAGCGGCGGCCTCGGCTACTGGGTCGACGAGGCCTGCCGCGGCAAGGGGCTGGCCACGGCCGGCGCCCAGGAGGTCTGCCGGATCGCCCGTGACGAGGTGGGGCTGCACCGGGTCGAGGCCGGGACCCTGGTCGACAACACGGCCTCGCAGCGGGTGCTGGCCAAGGCGGGCTTCGAGCAGTACGGACTCGCACCGCGCTACCTGCACATCAACGGCGCCTGGCGCGACCACCGCCTCTTCCAGCGGATCCTCCACGACCACCCGCCGGCGGCCTAGGGCCTGTATTGAGTTGCCCCGCGGCGTCGCGGCGCCCGGCACGCACCCCCGGCGCACGAGCCGAATGTCCTAGTAGCTCCGCTACGAGGATATTCGTCCCGCACGCCGAGGGCACGCACCGAACGCCGCTCCTTGCTCCACGGGGCAACTCAATACAGGCCCTAGCCCTGCCAGCCCCTCCGGCGTTTGAGGAGCGGGGATCCGGGGCGGAGCCCCGGCAGCGGTGCGCAGCACCGGTTCGGGGGCTTCCCCAGCGGGCGGCGTACGGGCACTCTGGGGAGGCGCCCCACGACGCGAGGCGGTGACGGGCATGCGGTTCGACTCCGGGCGGGTCTGCCTGGACCTGGTGGCCACTCTCGCCCCCCACGAGGGGATCCCGGACGGTGACGAGCTGCGGCTGTGGCTCGCCGGAGCCGGGCTCGTGCCCGACCGCACACCGCTGGCCCGGGTGGGCGCCGACTGGGCCGCGGCCTTCCGCGCGCTGCGCGCCGACGTGGAGACCCTCGTACGGACGGAACTGTCCGGGGGCGAGCCCGACGAGGACGCCCTGGCCCGGGTCAACGCGCTGGCCGCCGGACCACCCCCGGGGCTGTGCGCCGTACGGGACCAGGAAGGGCACCTCGTGCGGGAGTTGTGCGGCGGCGTGGAGTGCGGTGCGTTGCTCGCGGCGGTGGCCCGCGACGCCGTGGAGCTGCTGACCGACCCCGGTGACCGCGCCCTCCTGCGGGCCTGCGCGGGAGACGGCTGCACCCGCGTCTACCTGGACACCTCCCGCGGCCACCGCCGCCGGTGGTGCTCCAGCGAGCTGTGCGGCAACCGCGAACGCGTCGCCCGCCACCGCCGACGGCTCCTGGCGTCCGGATCCCGGTAGCCGGTGTACCACTGAGCGAGACGCGTTCCGGAACGGGCGTGCGGACCGGGGGCCGGTTCGCGTACGGTTGACGGTCGCCCATGCACGTCAGAAGGGGGCCTTGGTGGCCGCGCAGGATGCCGCTGTCGACAGCACGGCGGATTCCGTCCGCGATCGGGAGATCGCGGTCGAGCAGACGCATCTCGACCAGGTGTACCGACGCCTTGAGGAGAAGATCCACGAGGCGGAGTTCCTCATGAACGACGCCGCGAAGCGCGGGCAGGTCGGCACGCCCGGAGCCCTGGCCGAGCGCGACGCGCAGGTCTTCCGGGCGGGCATCCACCTGAACCGGCTGAACAACGAGTTCGAGGACTTCCTCTTCGGCCGCATCGACCTGGTGCTCGGCAAGGACGGGGAGCGCGGCCCGGACGGCGCGTACACCTCCGTCGAGCCCGCCGACGCGGCGATCCGCGAGGACCTCACGGCCGACATCGCCGAGACCCTGCACATCGGCCGCATAGGAGTCCTGGACTCCGACTACGCGCCGCTGGTCATCGACTGGCGCGCGCCGGCCGCCGCGCCCTTCTACCGCTCCACGCCCAAGGAGCCGGGCCGTGTCGTGCGCCGCCGCGTCATCCGCTCCAAGGGCCGCAAGGTGCTCGGTGTCGAGGACGACCTGATGCGTCCCGAGGTCACCGCCTTCCTCGACGGCCGCGAGCTCCCCGCCATCGGTGACGGCGCCCTCATGGCCGCGCTCGGGCGGGCCCGTACGCACTCCATGCGCGACATCGTGTCCTCCATCCAGGCCGAGCAGGACCTGGTCATCCGGGCCCCCGCCGCCTCCGTCGCCGAGGTGGCCGGCGGTCCCGGCACCGGGAAGACCGCGGTCGCCCTGCACCGCGCCGCCTACCTGCTCTACCAGGACCGCCGCCGCTACTCCGGCGGCATCCTGATCGTCTCGCCGACCCCGCTGCTCGTCGCGTACACCGAGGGCGTGCTGCCCTCCCTCGGCGAGGAGGGCCAGGTCGCCATCCGGGCGCTCGGCTCGCTGGTCGACGGGGCCGAGGCGACCACGTACGACGACCCGGCCGTGGCCCGGATCAAGGGCTCCTCCCGGATGCTCAAGGTCCTGCGCAAGGCCGTGCGCGGCACCCTGGAGCTCGGCGACGAACGGGGCCCGGCGCCGGACCGGCTGCGCGTGGTGGCCTTCGGCCGCCGCCAGGAACTGGAGGCCGACGAGCTGAACCGGATCCGGCAGAACGTGCTCGGCGGTACCGCGCCCGTGAACCTGCTGCGTCCGCGCGCCCGCAAGCTGCTGCTGGACGCCCTGTACGCGAAGACCGGCGCCGCCGGCCGGCACAGTGACCCGGAGCTCGCCGCCGAGCTGCGTTCCGCGTTCGACGAGGACATCTCCACCGAGGACGACTTCATCGGCTTCCTGAACGCCTGGTGGCCCGAGCTGACCCCGCGCCGGGTGCTCGCCGCGATGGCCGACGAGCGCAGGCTCGGCCGCTGGTCGCGCCGCGACCTCAACTCCCGCGAGACCCGCCAGCTGGCGCGTTCGCTGCGCCGGGCGGGCGCGGACGGCAAGGGTCCCCTCTCGGTGCACGACGTGGCGCTGCTCGACGAGCTCCAGCAGCTCCTCGGCGCCCCCGCGCGGCCGAGGCGGAAGCGGGAGATGGACCCGCTCGACCAGCTCAGCGGCCTGGAGGAGCTGATGCCGACCCGCGAGGAGACCCAGTGGGAGCGGGCCGAGCGGCTCGCGGCGGAGCGCACCGAGTACGCGCACGTCATCGTGGACGAGGCCCAGGACCTGACGCCGATGCAGTGGCGGATGGTGGGCCGCCGCGGCCGGCACGGCACCTGGACGGTCGTCGGGGACCCGGCGCAGTCCTCCTGGACGGATCCGGAGGAGGCCGCCGCCGCCCGCGACGAGGCGCTGGGGTCCCGGCCGCGCCGGCGCTTCACGCTCACGGTCAACTACCGCAACCCGGCCGAGGTCGCCGAGGTCGCCTCCCGCGTGCTGCGGCTGGCGATGCCCGGCATGGAGCCGCCGTCGGCCGTGCGCTCCACCGGGCTGGAGCCGCGGTTCACGGCCGCCGACGGAGAACTGGGCGCCGTGGTGCGGGAGGAGACGCGGCGGCTGCTGGAGCAGGTGGACGGCACCGTCGGTGTGGTCGTGGCCATGGACCGGCGCGCGGAGGCCGCGGGCTGGCTCGCCGACCTGGGCGAACGGGCCGTCGCGCTGGGCAGTCTGGAGGCCAAGGGCCTGGAGTACGACGCCACGGTGGTCGTCTCCCCGGCGGAGATCGCGGACGAGTCCCCGGCCGGCCTGCGGGTGCTGTACGTGGCGCTGACGCGTGCCACGCAGCAGCTGACCGTGGTCGCGGCCGAAGGGGACAAGCCGGACGTGGACGGGGTGCCCGAGCTGCTGCTGCCCCAGGGGTGACGCGCCGGTGACCCGCCGGTGCCCCGTCGGCGTCCGGCCCGTCGCGGGCGTACGGCCGGATGGTCCGCGGCCAGGCGCGTGGTCCCGGGAACCGACCGTCACCAGGGGGATCACATTCGGCGATCCTTTGTTAGCCTGGGTACGGCACCGACTCGATCCAAGCCCCCGGGCCCAACCTTCGTCGCTCAGAGCGACCACTTGCCGCGAGGCGAGCATGGCGGGTCGGTGTCATAGACAGAGGAAGAACCAGGTCCGCGCCCTCCACCCGTGGGGGGCGCGGACCTGTTTTGTATGACCCCACCCTTCCGAACCCCCTCCCATATCTCGTATGGTGGAAATGTCTTTCCGAATTTTGTAGCTGGTTACCTTGTACCGGCTGGTAGGTGGGACGATCGGACAACAGGTCCTGCCGCACCTGCTGTGGAGCGCGGGCCCTGTGTGTTAAGCGAACCAGGGACAGAAGAGGAAACACGGCCATGGCAACGGCGCCCAGCGTCTCGTATTCGATGACGGTCCGCCTGGAAGTGCCCGCGAGCGGAACCGCGGTCTCCCAGCTCACCACCGCCGTGGAGTCCTCCGGAGGATCGGTCACCGGTCTGGACGTCACCGCCTCGGGCCACGAGAAGCTGCGGATCGACGTCACCATCGCCGCGACCTCCACCGCCCACGCCGACGAGATCGTGGAGAAGCTGCGCGGCATCGAGGGCGTCAGCCTCGGCAAGGTCTCCGACCGTACGTTCCTGATGCACCTCGGCGGCAAGATCGAGATGTCGTCGAAGCACCCCATCCGCAACCGTGACGACCTCTCGATGATCTACACCCCGGGCGTCGCCCGCGTGTGCACCGCCATCGCCGAGAACCCCGAGGACGCGCGCCGCCTGACCATCAAGCGCAACTCCGTCGCAGTCGTGACGGACGGTTCCGCCGTGCTGGGCCTGGGCAACATCGGCCCGATGGCCGCGCTGCCCGTCATGGAGGGCAAGGCGGCCCTCTTCAAGCGCTTCGCCGGCATCGACGCCTGGCCGATCTGCCTCGACACCCAGGATTCCGACGAGATCGTCGCCATCGTCAAGGCCATCGCCCCGGGCTTCGCCGGCATCAACCTGGAGGACATCTCCGCGCCGCGCTGCTTCGAGATCGAGGCCCGGCTGCGCGAGGCCCTCGACATCCCCGTCTTCCACGACGACCAGCACGGCACCGCGATCGTCGTGCTCGCGGCGCTCACCAACGCACTGCGCGTGGTGGGCAAGGCAGTTGAGGACGTCAAGGTCGTCATGTCGGGCGCCGGCGCGGCCGGTACGGCCATCTTGAAGCTGCTCCTCGCGGCGGGTGTGAAGAACGCCGTCAGCGCCGACATCCACGGTGTCGTGCACGCGGGCCGCCCCGACCTCGTCGACGCGGCGGCGGACTCCCCGCTGCGCTGGATCGCCGACAACACCAACCCCGAGGGCTACACGGGCACTCTGAAGGAGGCCGTGGTCGGCGCCGACGTGTTCATCGGCGTCTCGGCCCCGAACGTGCTGTCCGGCGAGGACGTCGCCGCCATGGCGGAGGGTGCCATCGTGTTCGCGCTCGCGAACCCGGACCCCGAGGTCGACCCGGCCGTGGCCCGTCAGACGGCCGCCGTGGTGGCCACCGGCCGCTCCGACTTCCCGAACCAGATCAACAACGTGCTGGTCTTCCCTGGCGTCTTCCGCGGCCTGCTGGACGCGCAGTCCCGCACGGTGAACACCAGCATGATGCTCGCCGCCGCGACCGCGCTGGCCGACGTCGTCGGCGAGGACGAGCTGAACGCGAACTACATCATCCCGTCGGTGTTCAACGACAAGGTCGCCGGCGCGGTGGCGGGCGCCGTCCGCAAGGCCGCCTCGGCCGCCCAGAACGGGTCTGTGACGGGCCTCACGGCTCCCTGATCCCCGGCGCGTCGCGAGATGCGGGCCCGCCGGGCCGCCTCTAGGGTTGCGGGGATGCCAACGAGCTCCGCTGTTCGCATCCCACGGGTGCGGACGGAGCGTCACCGGGGCGTGACTGTGGCGCTTTTCGTGTGACCCCGGCGGGTGCCGGATTGGCTTTCCCGCCGCTGGTGGGGGCAGGATGCGTAACCGGGCGAGAGGGTCTGACGTTCAGACCCGGGTCCGGGGACTGTCCTAGGGCCCTGGCAGCATCGGCTTCGATCTCACGCCTCTAAGGCAAGTTGAACACGGGAGTACAACATGAACCGCAGTGAGCTGGTGGCCGCTCTGTCCGAGCGCGCCGAGGTGACCCGCAAGGACGCCGACGCCGTTCTGGCCGCGCTCGCCGAGACCGTCGGCGAGATCGTCGCCAAGGGCGACGAGAAGGTCACCATCCCCGGCTTCCTGACCTTCGAGCGCACCCACCGTGCCGCTCGCACCGCGCGCAACCCGCAGACCGGCGACCCCATCCAGATCCCGGCCGGCTACAGCGTGAAGGTCTCCGCGGGCTCCAAGCTCAAGGAAGCCGCCAAGGGCAAGTAAGTCCTGCCCCGGCGCCGGGGGCCGCGCAGGCCTCGGGACGTAGAGCACGGCTGAATGCAGCAGTAGTACGCAGAAACGGTGAAGGGCGGCCACCCCGGGCGGGGCGGCCGCCCTTTCGCCTGCCCGCGGTACGTCCGCTGCCCGCGGTACGTCCGCGCGGGGCCCCGCGCCGCCCTCCCGGCCCATGCGGGGTCCGGCAGGCCCTGTGAGGCCCCGTCAGGGCCCGTCACGGCCCGTCAGGGCCCTCCCCCCGGCCAGGGGAGCCCCGGGGAGGGCGCATGCGAAAGCCCCCCGGGCCCTTGCTGCGGGGCCCGGGGGGCTTCGGTGTCCGTACGGCGGGACGGCGGTACGGGCTAGACGAGGTCGCCGCCCGGCAGCTCGACCTTCGCACCGAGCTCGACGAGCTTCTCCATGAAGTTCTCGTAGCCGCGGTTGATCAGGTCGATGCCGTGGACCCGCGAGGTGCCCTCGGCGGCCAGCGCCGCGATCAGGTACGAGAACCCGCCGCGCAGGTCGGGGATGACCAGGTCGGCGCCCTGCAGCTTGGTCGGGCCGGAGACGACCGCCGAGTGCAGGAAGTTGCGCTGGCCGAAACGGCAGGCCGAACCGCCCAGGCACTCGCGGTACAGCTGGATGTGAGCACCCATCTGGTTGAGCGCCGAGGTGAAGCCGAGCCGGGACTCGTAGACCGTCTCATGGACGATCGAGAGGCCGGAGGCCTGCGTCAGGGCCACCACGAGCGGCTGCTGCCAGTCGGTCTGGAAGCCGGGGTGCACGTCCGTCTCCAGCGCGATGGCGTTGAGCGGGCCACCCGGGTGCCAGAAGCGGATGCCGTCGTCGTCGATCTCGAAGGCGCCGCCGACCTTCCGGTACGTGTTGAGGAAGGTCATCATCGAGCGCTGCTGGGCGCCGCGCACGTAGATGTTGCCGCCGGTGGCGAGCGCCGCGGACGCCCAGGAGGCGGCCTCCAGGCGGTCCGGGAGGGCCTTGTGGTTGTAGCCGCCGAGCCGCTCCACACCGGTGATCCGGATGGTGCGGTCGGTGTCCATGGAGATGATGGCGCCCATCTTCTGCAGCACGCAGATGAGGTCCTCGATCTCCGGCTCCACGGCGGCGTTGCTGAGCTCGGTGACGCCCTCGGCCAGAACGGCCGTCAGCAGCACCTGCTCGGTGGAGCCGACGGAGGGGTAGGGCAGGCGGATCTTGCAGCCGCGCAGCCGCTGCGGGGCCTCCAGGTACTGGCCGCCCTCGCGCTTCTCGATGGTCGCGCCGAACTGGCGGAGCACGTCGAAGTGGAAGTCGATCGGCCGGCCGCCGATGTCGCAGCCGCCGAGGCCCGGGATGAAGGCGTGGCCGAGACGGTGCAGCAGGGGCCCGCAGAAGAGGATCGGGATGCGCGAAGAGCCCGCGTGGGCGTCGATGTCCGCGACGTTCGCGCTCTCGACGTGGGTGGGGTCGAGCACGAGCTCGCCCGGCTCCTCGCCGGGACGGACCGTCACCCCGTGCAGCTGGAGCAGCCCGCGCACGACACGCACGTCACGGATGTCGGGAACGTTGCGCAGCCTGCTGGGTTCGCTGCCGAGCAGAGCGGCGACCATGGCCTTGGGCACGAGGTTCTTCGCACCGCGGACACGGATCTCGCCCTCGAGCGGGGTGCCGCCGTGGACAAGCAGTACATCGTCACTGATGCCGGTCATGAATCTCGCGTTCCGGAGAGGGTGGGCAGGGGGCCAGGGAAAAGGGTAAGGGCCATCACCCCCTTGTTCGTAAGGCCGACGCGGCCGTAGGACTGTCATGAATTCGGTACAACACCCTCCGTATCCACCGCATGGCGGAGTGTTGCGTTCCGCCCAGTTCGTCCGTACGCGCTCCTCGCTGCCGCCGTGCGCCCTGAGCTGCGCGCGATCAGATCCGCCCGCCCGCTCCCCGCGAAGGGCGGTTGTGCGGGATCATGGCGGCATGACCGAGGTGTCCTCCCTCACAGGGCGGCTGCTCGTGGCCACCCCCACCCTCGCGGATCCGAACTTCGACCGCGCGGTGGTGCTGCTGCTCGACCATGACGAGCAGGGCTCCCTCGGCGTGGTCCTCAACCGGCCGACCCCGGTGGGCGTCGGCGACGTCCTGCTGCCCTGGGCGCCGCTGGCCGGAGCCCCCGGCGTGGTGTTCCAGGGCGGGCCGGTGGCGCTGGACTCGGCCCTCGGGCTCGCCGTCGTCCCCGGGGAGGAGGGGCCGCTCGGCTGGCGCCGGGTGCACGGGGCGATCGGGCTGGTCGACCTGGAGACGCCGCCCGAGCTGCTGGCGCCGGCGCTGGGGGGCCTGCGCATCTTCGCCGGTTACTCCGGCTGGGGGCCGGGCCAGCTGGAGCAGGAGCTGGGCGAGGGCGCCTGGTACGTGGTGGAGTCGGAGCCCGGGGACGTGTCCTCGCCGGATCCGGAGCGGTTGTGGCGGTCGGTGCTGCGCCGCCAGCGCAGCGAACTCGCGATGGTCGCCACCTATCCGGACGACCCGTCGCTCAACTGACGGGCGCGGGGTTAAGTACCCTGGGTTCCATGAGCACTCTTGAGCCCGAGCGCGGGACTGGCACGGGGACCCTCGTAGAGCCGACGCCGCAGGTGTCGCACGGTGACGGCGACCACGAGCGCTTCGCCCACTACGTCCAGAAGGACAAGATCATGGCGAGCGCGCTCGACGGGACCCCCGTCGTCGCGCTCTGCGGCAAGGTCTGGGTACCGGGCCGGGACCCGAAGAAGTACCCGGTCTGCCCCATGTGCAAGGAGATCTACGAGTCCATGGGCCCCGGCGGGGACAAGGACAAGGGCGGCAAGGACAAGTAGTCCGAGCCGACTCACTCTCGCCTTTCGCGGGACCGGGCCCCCGGCGCACCACCGTGCGTCCGGGGGCCTTTGCCGTGCCCGCGGGGCGCGTTAGGGTCGGCGCGACGAGCACCCGGCGGAACGCGTGTTGCGCAGGGCGCAACCGCTCCCGCGAAGGGCTGTGACGCATGGACCTGATCCGCACGGGCCTGATCCCCGCACCCCGGGCCGTACTCCTCGACGGGGACGGGCGCCGCTTCGCATTCGGCCCCGAGCCCGTCCTCGACGCCGGGCCCGGCACCGGATCCGTCGCCCGCTGGATGCGGCGCGAGCTGGGGGCGGCCACCGGCTGGACACTGCCCGCCGCCCCGGCCGGGACCGGACCCGGCGGCGGCGCCGTCGCGGAGCTGCGGCTGCGGATCGACCCGGACGTCGCGGGGGACCGCGGGCCGGAGTCGTACCGGCTCGACATCGGCGGGGACGGGGCGGAACTGACGGGAGCGACGGCCGCCGGACTCTTCTGGGCCGCCCAGACCCTGCGCCAGCTGCTCGGCCCCGACGCGTACCGCAGGGCACCGCTGCCCGGCCGCGCCTGGAGCCTGCCGTACGCCGGCGTCGTGGACGGCCCGCGCTTCGGCTGGCGCGGGCTGATGCTCGACGTCGCCCGGCACTTCATGCCCAAGGACGGCGTGCTGCGCTACATCGACCTGCTCGCCGCCCACAAGCTCAACGTGCTCCACCTGCACCTGACCGACGACCAGGGCTGGCGCGTGGAGATCCGGCGGTACCCGCGGCTGACCGGGGTCGGGGCCTGGCGGGAGCGCAGCCGGTGGGGCCACCGCGCCTCGCCGCTGTGGCACGAGACCCCGCACGGCGGCTTCTACACCCAGGACGACATCCGCGAGATCGTCGCGTACGCCGCCGAGCGGCACGTCCGGGTGGTCCCGGAGATCGACCTGCCGGGGCACTCGCAGGCCGCGATCGCCGCGTACCCGGAGCTGGGCAACACCGACGTGGTCGACACGGCGGCGCTCGGCGTGTGGGACGACTGGGGGATCTGCGAGAACGTCCTCGCCCCGACCGAGGCCGTGCTGCGCTTCTACGAGGGGGTCTTCGAGGAGCTGCTGGAGCTGTTCCCGGCGGAGGTCTCGCCGTTCGTGCACGTGGGCGGCGACGAGTGCCCCAAGACGCAGTGGAGGGCCTCCCCGGTCGCGCAGGAGCGGATCCGGGAGCTGGGCGTGGACGGGGAGGACGGGCTGCAGTCCTGGTTCATCCGGCACTTCGGCGGCTGGCTCGCCGAGCGCGGACGGCGCCTGATCGGGTGGGACGAGATCCTGGAGGGAGGGCTCGCGCCGGGCGCGGCCGTGTCCTCGTGGCGCGGCTACGCGGGCGGGATCGCCGCCGCCGAGGCCGGCCACGACGTGGTGATGTGCCCCGAGCAGCACGTGTACCTGGACCACCGTCAGGCGGGCGGCCCGGACGAGCCGATGCCCATCGGGTACGTGCGCTCCCTGGAGGACGTCTACCGCTTTGAGCCGGTGCCGCCGAAGCTGTCGCCGCAGGCCGCGGCCCATGTGCTGGGCGCACAGGCCAACATGTGGACCGAGGTGACGCAGGACCAGGGCCGGGTCGACTACCAGGTGTTCCCGCGGCTGGCGGCCTTCGCGGAGGTGGTGTGGTCGTGGCAGCCCGCGCCCGAGGAGCGCGACTTCGGGGGGTTCGAGGAGCGGATGGCCGCGCACTACCCGCGGTTGGACGCCCTCGGCGTCGGCTACCGGCCGCCGGGCGGCCCGTTGCCGTGGCAGCGGCGGCCGGGGGTGCTCGGACGTCCCGTCGAAGGCGCGCCCCCGAACGTGTGACACGGGAGCACGGTGCCGGCCCGGCGGCGGCCTGAACGGAAAAGGAACGGGTCCGGAACTCTGGCTGGATTTCCCGCTATACGCGGAAAACCGGGCAATACGGGAGGAGGGTCGTCGAAGGCGGTGTACACGGGGCCCTCCACCCCGTACGGGACAGCGCGCGCGGCGGCGGGGCGACGGGGAGGACCCTCGCGCCGGGCGGCCCGGAAGATGTGCCAGAGTTGCCACGTCCCGGCGGTGAGCACGTACCGTACGGCGGACAGGCGTGAGCGCCAGGACCGGGACATCGGGAAGGGGCAGCTGGGTTGACCACGCAGGCACCGCACGCACCGCACGCACCTGATTCACCTCAGGGGGCTCAGGGGCAGCAGGCGTCGCAGTCCGTGACGCTGCCGGCCTCGCTCGACGAGGCCGTCGCGGCGCTCACCGCCATGCCCGCCGCCGTGCCCGTCGCGGGCGGCACCGACCTCATGGCCGCGGTCAACGCCGGGCTGCTGCGGCCCGCCGCCCTGGTCGGCCTGGGCCGGATCAACGAGATCCGCGGCTGGCAGTACCAGGACGGTCACGCGCTGCTCGGCGCGGGCCTCACCCACGCCCGGATGGGGCGGCCGGACTTCGCCGCGCTCATCCCCGCGCTCGCGGCCGCCGCGCGCGCCGCCGGACCCCCGCAGATCCGCAACGCCGGCACCCTCGGCGGGAACATCGCCACCGCCGCGCCCACCGGGGACGCGCTGCCCGTGCTGGCCGCGCTGGAGGCCGTACTCGTCATCGTCGGCCCGGGCGGGCAGCGCGAGATCCCGGTCTCGCACCTGCTGGCCGGACGGGAGATGCTGCGGCCCGGTGAGCTCATCGGCTTCGTGCGGGTGCCGCTGCTGCACGCCCCGCAGGTGTTCCTCAAGGCCACCGGGCGCACGGGACCCGGGCGGGCGGTGGCGTCCGTGGGGCTCGTGCTGGACCCGGCGCGCCGGGGCGTGCGCTGCGCCATCGGTGCGGTGGCCCCGATGCCGCTGCGGCCGCTGGAGGCCGAGCAGTGGGTGGCCTCGCTGATCGACTGGGACGGCGGGCGGAGCCTGGCCCCCGAGGCGCTGGAGGCCTTCGGCGAGTACGTCGCGGCCGCCTGCGTCCCCGACCAGGGGGAACCGGTGGCTCCCGGCGTACTGCACCTGCGGCGGACGGTGGCCGTACTGGCACGGAGGGCCCTCGGAAGGGCGCTGACCTCATGAGCGAGAACGAGAACGAGAACGTGACCCAGGGGAACGGCACGGCGGGCTGGGGCTGGGAACCGGTCCCGCAGGGCGGCGAGTACGACTCGGACGCCACGGCCTTCGTGAAACTTCCGCAGGACATGCTGGACGCGCTCGGCACCGGCGAGCCGCTCGCGGCGCCCGGGCACGGCTACGTGCCGCCGCCGATGATCGTGCCGCTGGGCTCGGCCAGTACGGACCCGGCGGCCACGGGCACCTGGGCGATCCCGGCGCAGTGGCCGGAGGCGGGCGGCGCGTCCGATCCGTCGGGGTTCGGGGCGGGTACGGGATCCGGCGCAGGCTCCGCATCCGGTTCCGGTTCCGGTTCCGTGGGCGGTTCCGGCTCCGGCTCCGGTTCCGGTTCCCAGGGCGGTTCCGCGGGTGGTCCCGTGGGCGGTCCCGTGGGCGGGCCGATCCCGGCCTCGATCCCCATCCCGGCGTCGGTGGCGGCCGCGTTCGCCGAGCCGGAGGCGGAGGCGGAGCACGATCCCGGTGCGACGGCGGAGTGGCGCTTCCCCGAGGCGGTGCACAAGCCCGAGGAGGCGCCGTCGACGACCGGCCAGTGGGCCGTGCCCGACTTCGCCCAGCAGCAGGGAGACTTCCGTACGGGCAGTGGGCTGGACGCGGACTGGAGCCAGGCCCCGGCGACCCTGCCGGGCGGCGCCCCGGCCCCGTGGGCGTACCTGACGCAGCAGCCGTCCGCCGACCCGGACCCTGGCCGGGACGCGGGCGTCCTGCCGGGTACGGACGAAGCCGCCGCCGCTTCGGCCGCCGCTGCCACCGCCACCGCGCACGCCGCCGGACGCCTGCTCGGCGGCCCCGGTGTCGGCGCCGCGGGCCGCGGGCCGCGCGTGCTGGGCGGCCCCGGCGTGGGCACCGCGCTCCCGGAGGCCGAGCCCGCGCACCACCAGGCACCGCACGACATCGAGGCCGCGCACGGCCCGGCGGCAACCGCGCTCGCGGGGGAGCGGTCGCACCCGGGAGCCGCGGCGCACGAGCCGGCGGAGCCGGAGCACCCGGCGCAGCCCGCGAACGCCGAGCACGCCGAACCCGCCGACCGCGGGGCCGACGTCGAGCACGTCGAGCACGTCGAGCACGTCGAGTACTCCGAACGCGGTGCGCACCCCGACCACTTCGGGCAGGTCGAGCAAGCCGGGCACACAGGTCACATCGGACAAGCAGGTCACGCTGGTCACGCTGGTCACGTCGGCCATGCGGAGCATTCCGCGCACCCCGCGCACCCCGCGGACACGGACGGGCACGGCTTCACCGCGTTCGGCCGGGCCCCCGAGACGGCGTCCGCACAGGCGGACGGCCACGGCTTCGCGGAGCCGGGTGCCGTGCCCGCACCTGACCCGGCCGACACCGAAGGGCAGGCGCCCGCCGAGGCCGCCCCGTCCCCCGATGAGATCCCGTCCGAGGTCCCGTCCGAGATCCCGGCCGGGTCCACGTCGGCCGGGGACAGCGCCGACAGCGCGGCGGAGCTCCCGGACGAGGACACCGGGGAAGGGATCCCGGCGGAGGCGCCGGCGTACGAGGAGGACCACCGCGCCGCGGCCGCCGTCCACCACGAGCACCCCCACGCCTCCTACGTCCTGCGCGTCAACGGCGCCGACCGCCCCGTCACCGGGGCCTGGATCGGGGAGTCGCTCCTCTACGTGCTGCGCGAACGCCTCGGCCTCGCCGGCGCCAAGGACGGCTGCTCGCAGGGCGAGTGCGGCGCCTGCGCCGTACAGGTCGACGGCCGGCTCGTCGCCTCCTGCCTGGTCCCGGCGGCCACGGCCGCCGGCAGCGAGGTCCGCACCGTGGAGGGCCTCGCGACGGGCGGGGAACTCTCCGACGTCCAGCAGGCGTTGTGCAGGTCGGGCGCGGTGCAGTGCGGGTTCTGCGTGCCCGGCATGGCCATGACCATCCACGACCTGCTGGAGGGCAACCACGCCCCCAGCGAGCTGGAGACCCGCCAGGCGCTGTGCGGCAACCTCTGCCGGTGCTCCGGCTACGCGGGGGTCGTCGAGGCCGTGCGCGAGGTCGTGGCCGAGCGGGAGGCGGCGGCCTCCGCGGACGCGGCACAACTCCAGGCGCAGGGCCACGGACATGACGGGCACGGGCACGACGGGCACGGGCACGGACACGTTCAGGCGCAGGGCGAGGCGGCGCAGGAAGCGCGCATCCCGCACCAGGCAGCGCCCGGCGAGGGCGGCATCCACCACGGAGGCACGGCGTGAGCGGGCAGGACGCGGCGACCGCGACGACGGTGAACACCACGGTGACGGCCATGGCCGCAGCACCCGGGCCCGAGAGCCCCGATCAGCAGGTGCCGCGCGGCATCGGCGCCTCCGTCGAGGCCACCGACACCCGCGCCAAGACCGAGGGCACCTTCCCCTACGCCGCCGACCTCTGGGCCGAGGGCCTCCTGTGGGCCGCCGTGCTGCGCTCCCCGCACGCCCACGCCCGGATCCTCTCCATCGACACCACGGCCGCCGCGGAGATGCCCGGCGTACGAGCCGTCGTCACCCATGCCGACGTACCCGGCGCCACCACCCACGGCCGCCGGATCGCGGACCGGCCGGTGTTCGCGCACGACGTCGTACGCCATCACGGCGAGCCCATCGCCGCCGTCGCCGCCGATCACCCCGACACGGCCCGGCTCGCCGCGGCCGCGATCGCCGTCGAGTACGAGCTCCTCGACCCGGTCACCGACCCCGAGCAGGCCTTCGGCGCCCCCGCCCTGCACCCCGACGGCAACCTGATCCGGCACATCCCGCTGCGCTACGGCGACCCGGAGGCCACCGGCGAGGTCGTGGTCGAGGGCCTGTACCGGATCGGCCGCCAGGACCCCGCCCCCATCGGCGCCGAGGCCGGGCTGGCCGTGCCCCGTCCCGACGGCGGCGTCGAGCTCTACACCGCCTCCACCGACCCGCACACCGACCGCGACCTGGCCGCCGCCTGCTTCGGCCTGGAACCGGACCGGGTGCGCGTCGTCGTCACCGGCGTCCCAGGCGCCACGGCCGACCGCGAGGACGCCGCCTTCCAGCTCCCGCTCGGCCTGCTCGCCCTGCGCACGGGCTGCCCGGTGAAGCTGGCCGCCACCCGCGAGGAGTCCTTCCTCGGCCACACCCACCGCCACCCGACCCTGCTGCGCTACCGCCACCACGCCGACGCCGAGGGCCGCCTGGTCAAGGTCGAGGCGCAGATCCTGATGGACGCGGGCGCGTACGCCGACGCCTCCGCCGAATCCCTGGCGGCGGCGGTGGCCTTCGCCTGCGGCCCGTACGTCGTCCCGCACGCCTTCGTCGAGGGCTGGGTGGTGCGCACCAACAACCCGCCGTCGGGCCACGTCCGCGGCGAGGGCGCGATGCAGGTGTGCGCCGCGTACGAGGGCCAGATGGACAAGCTCGCGGCCGCCCTCGGCATCGACGGTGCGGAACTGCGCATGCGCAACGTCCTGGCCACGGGGGACCTCCTCCCGACCGGCCAGACGGTCACCTGCCCGGCCCCGGTCGCCGAACTCCTGCGTTCGGTACGCGACTGCGAGCTGCCCGCCCTCCCGAAGGACGCCCCCGAGGACGAGTGGCTGCTGCCCGGCGGCCCGGAGGGCGCGGGCGAGCCCGGCGCGGTGCGGCGCGGTGTCGGCTACGGCGTCGGCATGGTGCACATGCTCGGCGCGGAGGGGACCGACGAGGTCTCCACCGCCACCGTGAAGGTGGTGGGCGGCGCGGCCACCGTCATCTGCGCGGCGGTCGACACCGGCCAGGGCTTCGGCACCCTGGCCCGCCAGATCGTCCAGGAGGTGCTGGGCGTCGACGAGGTGGCGGTGGCCCCCGTGGACACCGACCAGCCCCCGGCCGGCCCGGCGGCGCACGGCCGCCACACGTGGGTGTCGGGCGGCGCGGTGGAGCGGGCCGCCAAGATGGTCCGCACCCAGCTGCTGCAGCCGATGGCGCACAAGCTGGGCATGTCGACGGAACTCCTGCAGATCCAGGACGGCCGGATCACGTCGTACGACGGCGCCTTCTCGATGTCGGTCGCGGAGGCCATGGCGGGCAAGGAGCTCTGGGCGACCGCCCAGTGCCGCCCCCACCCGACCGAACCGCTGGACGCGGAAGGCCAGGGCGACGCCTTCGTGGGCCTCGCCTTCTGTGCGATCCGCGCGGTGGTGGACGTGGACATCGAGCTGGGCTCCGTACGGGTGGTGGAGCTCGCGGTGGCCCAGGACGTGGGCCGGATCCTCAACCCCCGCCAGCTGGAGGCCCGTATCGAAGCGGGCGTCACCCAGGGCGTGGGCGCGGCCCTGACGGAGAACCTCCGCACCGTTGCCGGCCTGGTCCGCCACCCCGACCTGACGGGCTACGCCCTGCCGACCGCGCTGGACGCCCCGACGGTCCGCATCGTCAAACTGGTCGAGGAGCGCGACGTGGTGGCCCCGTTCGGCGCGAAGGCGGCGAGCGCGGTCCCGGTGGTGACGACCCCGGCGGCAATCGCCTCGGCGGTCCGCGCCGCGACGGGCCGCCCGGTCAACAGGCTCCCGATCCGACCGTCGGCGGCGGTGGCGACACCCAACTCATGACCGTGTGACCCGCATTGCACGTGCAACCCCGGACTTGGGGCTGTCGGTGCCGGTCGCTAGAGTGATCGCCGAGAGTGTGCGCGCACACGTGCGAACGGGTGCGAACGGGGACGGGGTGCGGCGCGGAGCGCCGCGCCCGCGGGGAGACGGGGAGTCGGGGAGGCCAACGTGGCAGAGGACAACGGCGGGATTCTGGCGGTAGGCCTGTCCGGGGACGTCGCGGCGTCGATCAGAGCCCAGGCGGACGCACAGGCGCGGGCAGCGGCGCTGCGGGTCGAGTACGACGACCTGAAGGGCTACAAGGCCCTTGTGGACGGCCTCCTGACGAAGCTTCAGGAGTCCCCTGCGCACCACGGGAAGCTGGCGGACGGCACGATGCCGACTGGCGTCCTGGGAACGGGCTTCCCCGAGGCGGACAAGCTGTACGAGGCGTACAAGACCGTCCATTCGGAGCTGCAGAAGCTGTCGAAGGGGCTTGCCGAGCAGATCGAGGGGCTGGGCATCGCGGTCCAGTCCGCGAGCGGCGGCTACGCGGTGGTGGACGAGGAACAGAAGCGGCGCATGGTCGTCATCGCCAAGCAGGCCCACGAAGAGTATGTCCGGGACCGTGACCCGTACGCAAAGAAGCAGAGCGACGGCACGCAGCCGAACGGGAAGAATGGCGGTGTTCTCTGATGACCAACTTCGAGGGGTACACGCACGCACAGCTGCACGCGATGATCGAGTCGCTCGATCCTGCGAAGGTGGCTGCGCTGGGCACGAAGCTGACGGAAGCCGCCACGACGATCTTGGAGATCGGGACCAAGCTCAAGGACCACAAGGTCAAGGGCTGGGAGGGTGAAGGCGCTACCGCGTTCCAGAACTGGGTGAGCCAGTCCGGCAGTGCCACGCTGCAACTGGCCGAATACAGCAAGGCGGGCGGCAAGTACATGGCCGAAGCCGCACAGGTCATGCGCGAGGTCAAGCCGTCCAAGGACGGGGTGGGGAACTTCCCCCCGTACGACGCGGCTGCGGACGCGAAGCTCAGGGAGAACCTGGCGACGTCGCGCGAGTACCACAACGACCCGGACGCGGTGCAGCTCGGCCAGGAGGCCTGGTCGAAGCTGAGCGGAGACCACGCGCGCGCCGTGGACGCGATGAACAAGCTGGCCGGGGCATACGACCAGTCCGCCGTGCAGATGGGCAAGGCGGAGATCCCCACGTTCCCGCCGCCGCCGCAGGTGCTTGTGCCGGTTGTCCGTGATGCAAGTCAGGACGTCGCGCGTGGCGGTGACGGAGGTGCGCGCTATGGAGGCGGAAACTCTGGTTCCTCCAACTACGCTTACTCCGGCGATTCCGGCGGAGCGCGCTCGACTGAATCTGGATCGGCGCCTGGGACGCGGCCTGACAACACGACCCCGTCGCTTTCCGTTCCGTCGATCCCGGATCGCGACGTGGACGTGGACCTCGACACCGTCGGTACGCTTCCGCCTCCCGCCACGCCGCCGCTGACGACCACGCCCGGTCTCCCGACGACCACAGGTCCCGTCGGACCCACCCCCGGCCCCTTCGTCCCGCCTGTGGCCATCCCGCCCGTCGGCGGCCTGAAGGGACCCGGCCCGTTCGGTACCGGTCCCGGAATCGGTCCGTACCCCGGATTGGGTGGTCCTGGCCTTCCTCCTGGCGGCAAGGTCATCGGTGCGCCCGGCCTGCCCCCGCGTGACGCCGGTATCACGGGTGGGCGTCCGGTGACGTCCACCGGCCCGGCCTCCGGTATCCCGCGCGGCATGGTCGTCGGCGAAGGTACTCAGGCCGGTCGTCCCATGGGTGGCGGTATGGGCCACGGCGCCGGGGGCCACTACGGCAGCACCCAGGCCGGTCTCCCGGCCGGCCGCCGACTGGCCACGGAGCCGGGTGGCGTCACGGGTGGGCGTCAGGCCGGTGCGGTCGGTCGTCCGATCGCGGCGGGCCAGCCGTTCACCCAGGGCGGTTCGGGCCTCGTCCGCAACGGTGCCGGTCCCGTGGGTCACGCGGGTGCAGGTATGCAGGCTCCGGGTAGGGGCCGGGACAACCAGGGGGGCCAGCGCCCCGACTACCTGACCGAGGACGAAGAGACCTGGCAGGGCAACCGTCGTGTCGCCCCGCCCGTGATCGACTGAGCAGAACGGACGTTGTACGGGATGCACATGCGCAAGGCGACCTCGGCCCTGGTGGGTCTCCTGCTGGCCGGGGTCGCCGCGACCCCGGCCCACGCGGAGACCATCCGATCGCAGCAGTGGCATCTCGACGCCATGAAGGCCGACGAGATCTGGAAGACCAGCACGGGGAAGGGCGTCACCGTTGCGGTGATTGACACTGGTGTCAATCAGATCCCGGAACTTGAAGGTCAAGTCCTTCCCGGCAAGGCCTTTCCCGTAGCTGATGCCGAAGTCGGTAGGGATAACGACTACTTTGGCCATGGCACTGGCATTGCCGCGATGATCGCTGCAACGGGGAAGCATCCGACGGGGGATGGTGGCTACGGCCTCGCACCAGGTGTGAAGATCCTTCCGATCCGCATCCCCGACATGCTGGAGGCGGCATCGACGCCGTCTATGGTGGAAGCGATTCGATACGCCGCAGACTCGGATGCCAAGGTGATCAACATCTCTATGGGTCTGCACAGTACGGCTGAGCAGGATCAAGGGCGCGCCGCTGCCGTGAAGTACGCCCTTTCCAAGGGAAAGATCATCTTTGCTGCTGTGGGCAACTATGGAAACTCGACGAACGAGATTCAGTACCCCGCAGGGACTCCTGGCGTAGTTGGTGTCGGAGCAGTTGACCCCCAAGGCGAGCCAACCAGCGAGTCTCAGCACGGCCCGCAGGTGGATATGGCCGCACCTGGCAAGGACATCGTTACGGCCTGCAAGGGCAAGACGGGAATCTGTAAAACCAACGGCACCAGTGACGCCTCTGCCCTGGCCTCCGCCTCCGCGGCCCTGCTCTGGTCCGCGCACCCTGAGTGGACCAACAACCAGGTCCTGCGCGTGCTCCTGAATACCGCGGGGAAACCCGTCGACGGGTCTCAGCGCAACGACTACGTCGGCTACGGCATCGTCCGGCCCCGGATCGCGTTGCAGACGCCCGGGGACCCCGGTCCTGCCGATGTCTATCCGCTGCCCGACCTGGCCGCGGCGGCCAGTGGCGGAAAGCCTTCCGCGTCCGCCCCCACCGACCCCACGCCGTCCTCGCACGCCCCCCAGGCCGCCGCCGAGGAGAAGGGCGGCAACCCGCTTCTCTGGGTCGGGCTCGGGCTCGGGGCGTGTGTGCTCATCGGCGGGGCCGTGACCGCGGTGGTCGTACGCCGCAACCGTTGACCCGTCCCTGACCTGACCCGCTCCTGACCTGACCGGCTCCGACACGGAGGTTCCCGCGATGTCGTTCGACGAAGAGTGGTCGGCGGCTCGCGCCGCGGCCGCCTCCAACGCCGCCATGCGGCTCAACCAGGCTCCCGCCCCCACCCCCGGAGGCGGCGCCCCCGACCTCGCGCTCAACCAGGACCAGATCGGAGCGATCGGCTCCGAGGCGTACAAGCTGCACACCCGCCTGCAGACCGACGGCAAGCACGCCGCCACCGCGTCCGGCGAGGCCGCTGCGGCCCTGACCCGGGAGGCGTTCGCGAGCGGGGCCGCCCTCGCCAAGGCCAACACCCTCTGGGAGACCCAGGTGAAGACCCTCGTGGCCGCCTGCGCCAACATCTCCAACGGCCTGAACTACTCGCTCTCCTCCCACGCCAAGGACGAACAGCAACTTCACGCCGACTTCACGGCGTCCGCGATCGACGAGTACCTGAAGTAGGCGGGGGCAGCGCGCATGCTGACGTACGAGAACGTGATGAACGCGCCCCTGGACAAGCTCCAGTCAGCGGTCACCGACTGGACCGTGATGGCCGGCAAGCTGGACGAGATGGCCGAGGCCGCCCGCAACGGCATGAAGGCGAAGTCCGACAAGGCCGAGTGGAGCGGGATCACCGCCGGGGTGGCACGCGGGTTCGTCGACAAGACGGCCAAGGAGTTCGAGGACGCCGCCAAGGCGGCCAAGGGGATGCACCAGGTCCTCGCCGACGCACACGCCACCTTCAAGGCCGCCCAGGACGAACTGAAGAGGCTCGCCGCGGAGGCCCCGTCGGCCGGCTTCCGGATCGACGCCACCGGGCGGGTCAGCGCCATCGCGCTGCCCACCGAGGCCGAGCGGAACGCGGCCCGCCACGACCCCGACTACCAGCAGACCCTCAACGCGAACCGCAACGCCTGGCAGTCCCAGGTCAACCGGGCCGTCGAGAACGCCCAGGACGCCGACGACTCCCTGGTCCGCGTTCTCCAGGCGAACGCGTCGGACGAACACGACTTCAGCGGACCGAAGTTCACCACCCTCGACGCCGAACAGGTCTTCCGCGCAGCCAGCCTGTTGAAGAAGGTTACCGGCGCGGGCGGCACGGCCCGCAACGTCGAGGCGCTGCGCGAGCTGGAGGAAGTGCTCGACGACAACCGTGACGACCCCGAGTTCTCGACGGGCCTGTTCCGGACCATCGGTGCCGAAGGCACCCTGCAGATGTACGCCGCGATGTCCCTGGACGCGACCAGCCTGGGCGCCGCCGGCAAGGACCGGGCGCTCATGGTCTCGAACATCCAGGGCGACCTGGGCGCGATGCTCGGCCTCGCCACGCACAAGGATGTGCCGGGCCACCTCGACGCGGCCTGGACGACCCAGCTGATGAAGGCCGGGCGCAAGGAGATGGACGTCTTCGGCGGCGTCCGGCAGATCTACGGCTACCAGGCCCTCGGTGCGCTGCTGCGCGAGGGGAAGTACGACACGGAGTTCCTGACCTCGGTCGGCCGCGACATGGTCGCGATGGACCGCAAGGACCCGCAGGCCTGGGAGTTCCACACCCCGTACGGCATGGAATCGGTCCTCAACCAGGGGCCGGAGGGCGGCCGCGGCTTCTACCCCCTGACCGGGCTCATGGAGGCGCTGGGCAACAACCCGGACGCGGCGACGGCCTTCTTCAACGAGCCGGTCCGCGAGGACAGCAACAAGGACGGCATCGTCACGAAGGACGACAAGCCGGTCGGCGGCCAGCACGGCAAGGACCGGGGCATGGTCGACTACATGCTCGACAAGCCGCCGTACATGGACGGCTTCGACACCACTCGCACCGGAGACCTGCGCCCGGCCCAGCAGGCCCTCGGGGACGCCCTGATGGCGGCGGTGTCGGGCCGCGTGTCGGGCGACGAGGACGCGAAGCCCGTGCCGCACACCGAGGCGATGACGGCCGTGATGGAGCGGATCGTCGAGAAGGTGGGCGACAAGCCGGAACTGGTCGATGCGAAGCCGGGGGACCCTGAGGGCCCGCTGAACGGCCTGTCCGGTCACTTCGGGCAGATGACTGCGGAGTACATGCCGGACATCCAGGCCGCGGCGGACAACACCAGTCGGCTGATCAAGGCCAACGGTGTGATGGCCGAGTTCAACAAGGCCGACATGGCGGCGTTCGTCGGCGCGGTGGCGCAGGACCCGGACGCGTACGGAGCCATCACCAACGCCCAGCGGGCGTTCACCACGACGCTCATCAACGACGTCATCGCGCACCGTGCCGAGTACGAGGAGATCGACGCGGCGATCACGGTCGCCGTCCACCCGGGTGGCCAGCTCGCGGGCATCCTCTCCGAGGCCAGGGCCGAGGGCACGTTTGCCGAGAACGGCCACAAGGCGGAGGAGTACGTCAAGGGCGTCGAGGACAACGCCAAGTGGGTCAACCGCGTCATCAGCGCGGCGGGCGGCAAGTACGTGGAGATGGTGCCGCTCGCCGGAGACGTCGTGGAGTGGCTTCAGGAGGACATCACGGAGAGCGTGGTCGAACGGGCCAAGAAGGACCAGGCGAGCAAGGCGGGCGATGCCGACCACGAGGCCGTACTCAGCTACACGCAGGCCCAGGTGGAGGCCGGCGAATCCGCCGCGCAATCGGTCCGCAAGGCCGCGGAGGGTACGGGCATGAACCAGCGGAGCATCGACGCCCTGGCTGGCACGGCCGCGGCTCAGACGGCGAACGCGCACGCGGTCGGCCGCGGTCAGGTCGTCACGTCGAACGGCGGTTCCTGATGGGCCGCGCCCCCCGTGCCCGTACCGCACCCCTGCTCGCCGTCGCGCTGGCCGTGGCGGCCGTACTGACGGGGTGCGCCGAGGAGCGGAAGGCGGCGGCGCCGCACCTGCCGGAGCGCACCTGTTTCGGCGTCTTCACCCGCTCCGACCTGGAACCTCTGATGGGCGATGGGCAGACGGTGACGGTGTCCGGTCCGGCCGACGCCCGGCTGACCGCGCAGCGCCGCGCGGCCACCTGCAACGTCGATGTGGACGGCCGGGGCCGTGTCCTGGTCGCGGCGACTCGCCAGCCTGTGGGGCAGAGCTTCTTCTGGCCCCCGACCGACCAGAGCGAACCCGCGCCCGAGTCGCTCGCTCTCGGCGACAAGGGGATCCTGTGGGACACGGGTGCCCGCGTCGCCCTCACCTGCAAGGGGGCCGAGGACTCCTTCGAGCTGGAATTGTCGCTGAGCGGCTCGGTCGAGCACATGAAGCCGGGTACGTCCCGTGCCCTGTTCACCTCGCTCATGACCAAGTACGTCGAGTCCGCCAAACAGCAGACCCGGTGTGGGGTCTAGCCGGTGGTCCTAGGACCACGGGCCGACGTCGGGATACGTCGAATGGACAGGGTCGAAACCGGGCTGTGCACCTTACGCTGGGGCGATGAGCGCCCTCGAACCCCGCGTGCCCCAGAGAACCGCACCCCTCCCGCCCCCGCCCGGGGGCGGGGTCATGGGGTCCGCGTACCGGACGCTCAGCATCGGCATCATCTCCGTCGTCTTTCTCATCGCCTTCGAGGCGACCGCCGTCGGCACGGCCATGCCCGTCGCCGCCCGCGAGCTCGACGGGATCGGGCTCTACGCCTTCGCCTTCTCCGCCTACTTCACGACCAGCCTCTTCGGCATGGTCCTGTCCGGGCAGTGGGCCGACCGGCAGGGGCCGCTCAAGCCGCTGACCGTCGGGATCGCCGCGTTCGCCGCGGGGCTCGTGGTCTCCGGGACCGCCGGCGCCATGTGGGTGTTCGTCCTCGGCCGCGCCGTGCAGGGTCTCGGCGGGGGGCTGGTCATCGTCGCGCTGTACGCCGTCGTCAGCCGGGCCTACGAGGAGCGGCTGCGGCCCGCGATCATGGCCGCCTTCGCCGCGAGCTGGGTCGTCCCCTCCATCGTCGGGCCACTGGCCTCGGGCACGGTCACCGAGCACCTCGGCTGGCGGTGGGTGTTCCTCGGCATCCCCGTGCTCGTCGTCGTACCGCTCGTCGTCGCGCTGCCCGCGATACGCCGCACCGCCTCCGGCCCCGTGGGCGCCGAGCCCCGGGCCGTCGACCGGCGGCGGATCCGGCTGGCGCTCATGATCTCCGTCGGTGCGGGCCTCCTCCAGTACGCCGCCCAGGACCTGCGCTGGATTTCGCTCCTGCCGGGCATCGTCGGCGCGGCCCTGCTGGTGCCCGCCGTGCTCGGGCTGCTGCCCCGCGGGACGTACCTGGCCCGGCGCGGGCTGCCGTCGGTGGTGCTGCTGCGCGGGGTCGCCGCGGGGTCGTTCATCGCGGCCGAGAGCTTCGTACCGCTGATGCTGGTCACCCAGCGGGGGCTGAGCCCGACCATGGCCGGCTTCTCGCTCGCGCTGGGCGGGCTGACCTGGGCCGGCGGCTCGTGGGTGCAGTCGCAGGGGCGGACGGCCCCCTACCGGGAACGGCTGATGGTGATCGGCATGGTGCTGGTGGCGCTGGCCGTCGCGGCCGCGCCCGCCGTGCTCATCGAGTCCGTCCCCGTCTGGACGCTGGCGCCGGCCTGGGCCGTGGGATGTCTCGGCATGGGCCTGGTGATCGGCTCCACCAGCGTGCTGCTGCTGAAGCTGTCCGCACCGCAGGAGGTCGGCGCCAACTCCGCCGCCCTGCAGATCTCCGACGCGCTCGCGAACGTCGTCCTGCTGGCCGCCGGAGGCGCCGCCTTCGCCGCACTCGGCGGCGGCGCGGTCGGCGCCGCGCACGCGGTGACCGCAGGCGGGGCGGGCGGCGCCTCGCACCCCGTCGCCTTCGCCGTGGTGTTCCTGCCGATGGCGTGCGTGGCGCTGGTGGGGGCGTGGGTCGCGACCCGGCTGGAGCCGGCTCCCGAATCCGCGTGACACCGCGTGACACCGCGTGGTACCGCGCGGTACCGTCATTCCATGGCTGGTCTCAACGTCAGATTCACCGAAGAAGAGCTGGACGCCCTGCGCGAGCGCGCCGAGGCGGAGGGCCGGAGCATGCAGTCCTTCGCGCACGACGCGGTCATCAAGGCCATAAACGAGCACTCCCGACTGTTCAACGAGGCGGCGGAGCATGTGCTGAAGGCGAGCGCAGAGCTGAACCGGAGGCTTGCCTGATGCACTACCTCACGCTTCCCGAGCTACTCAACCTCGCGGAGCGTCTGGGAGCGGACGAAGTGCGCGACTACGGTCTCCTCGACTCGGCACTGGCGCGCCCGCAAGCGAGCGTGTTCGGCCAGGACGCCTACCCGGACGTCTGGCAGAAGGCAGCGGCTCTGATGGAATCGCTGGCTCGCAACCACGGGCTGGTAGACGGGAACAAGCGCATTGCCTGGTACGCGACCTGGGTCTTCCTCCACATGAACGGGCATCCGCTCGACCCCGAGTTCGACGTGGACGAAGCCGAGCAGTTCGTGCTGGACGTGTGCCAGGGGGCTCTCGACGTACCCAAGATCGCTGCGCAGCTGCCGAGGTTCGCGCGCTGAGGCAGGCGATGTGACGCTCGCCGCACCGCCCGAGGTCACGGGCCTGTCCCTCCGCGAGGGGCGGGCCCGCCCCGGTAAGGTGGCCCGGTTGTCCTACGTACGACCGCCGCCGAGAGCACGAACCGGAGACCGTGACTACTACCGCCTCCCACCACCTCTCACCCGCCTTCCCCGGCCGTGCCCCGTGGGGCACCGCCAGCAAGCTGCGTGCCTGGCAGCAGGGAGCGCTGGACCGCTATATCCAGAACCAGCCCCGGGACTTCCTCGCCGTCGCGACCCCCGGCGCAGGCAAGACCACCTTCGCCCTCACCCTCGCCTCCTGGCTGCTGCACCACCACGTGGTGCAGCAGGTGACCGTCGTCGCGCCCACCGAACACCTGAAGAAGCAGTGGGCGGAGGCCGCGGCCCGGATAGGCATCCGGCTGGACCCCGAGTACTCGGCCGGACCGCTCAGCAAGGACTACCACGGCGTCGCCGTCACCTACGCCGGTGTCGGCGTACGCCCCATGCTGCACCGCAACCGCTGCGAGCAGCGCAAGACCCTGGTGATCCTCGACGAGATCCACCACGCCGGTGACTCGAAGTCCTGGGGCGAGGCCTGTCTGGAGGCGTTCGACCCGGCGACCCGGCGGCTCGCGCTGACCGGTACGCCCTTCCGGTCCGACACCAACCCCATCCCGTTCGTCACCTACGAAGAGGGCAACGACGGGATCCGGCGGTCCTCCGCCGACTACACCTACGGCTACGGCAACGCCCTCGGCGACGGCGTCGTCCGGCCGGTCATCTTCCTCTCCTACAGCGGCAACATGCGCTGGCGGACCAAGGCCGGCGACGAGATCGCGGCGCGGCTCGGCGAGCCGATGACCAAGGACGCCATCTCGCAGGCCTGGCGTACCGCCCTGGACCCGCGCGGCGACTGGATGCCCAACGTGCTGCGCGCCGCCGACCAGCGCCTCACCGAGGTCCGCAAGGGCATCCCCGACGCGGGCGGCCTCGTCATCGCCTCCGACCAGGACTCGGCGCGCGCGTACGCCAAGCTCATCCGGGAGATCACGGGAACGAAGCCGACCCTGGTGCTCTCCGACGACACCGGGGCGTCGAAGAACATCGACACCTTCAGCGCGAACGACGACCGCTGGATGGTCGCGGTCCGCATGGTGTCCGAGGGCGTCGACGTACCGCGCCTCGCGGTCGGCGTGTACGCGACCACGATCTCCACCCCGCTGTTCTTCGCCCAGGCCGTCGGACGTTTCGTGCGCTCGCGCAGGCGCGGCGAGACGGCCTCCGTGTTCCTTCCGACCATCCCCTACCTCCTCGGCTTCGCCAACGAGATGGAGGTCGAGCGCGACCACGTGCTCGACAAGCCGAAGAAGCAGGGCGAGGAGGACCCGTACGCCGAGTCCGAGAAGGAGATGGACGAGGCGAACCGGCAGGAGGACGAGGACACCGGCGAGGACGAGCAGATGTCCTTCGAGGCGCTGGAGTCCGACGCCGTCTTCGACCGGGTGCTCTACGACGGTGCCGAGTTCGGTATGCAGGCGCACCCGGGCAGCGAGGAGGAGCAGGACTACCTGGGCATTCCCGGCCTGCTGGAGCCCGACCAGGTGCAGATGCTGCTGCAGAAGCGGCAGTCCCGGCAGATCGCGCACAGCCGGCGCAAGCCGGACACCGAGGCGGACCTGCTGGAGCTCCCGGCCGAACGGCGGCCCGTGGTTTCGCACAAGGAACTGCTGGAGCTGCGCAAGTCGCTCAACACGATGGTGGGCGCGTACGTCCACCAGAGCGGGAAGCCGCACGGGGTGATCCACACGGAGCTCCGCCGCGTCTGCGGCGGGCCGCCGAGCGCGGAGGCGACGGCGGGGCAGATCCGCGAGCGCATCAAGAAGGTCCAGGAGTGGGCCACCCGTATGCGGTGAGTGCCCGGGGTGCCGGGGGTGCCCGGAGTACCCGGAGTACCCGGGGTGCCGGGAGTGCCCGGAGTATCGGGAGTGCCCGGAGTGTCGGGAGTGCTGTGTGTGCGGCGAGTGCCGCGAGTGCGGTGGGTTCGGTGAGTTCGGTGAGTTCGCCCAGAACGTGGGACGGGGTCCGTGCGGAGGTTCGCACGGACCCCGTCCTCGTTCCGTCGGTACCGCGTCCGTGCGAATCGTTGTCACAAAACGACACTTGAGCCGATCAGGAAACGGCATAAACGGGTAGCACGCGCCCGGATTCTGGACGAGCCCTTCCGCTGAGCGGACCTGCTCGCTACATTCCCCGCATCGAACGCACCGTGGCAGCGCCGCCGCGGGAGCGCAGCCGGTGCAATGGCCGCTACCGGCGGCCTCTCCTGTGCGCCGCCGCGGGACCGGCGCGCGCCACCCCGAGAGTCACCGCCGCTCACCGAAAGAGGGAGAGGCGTCGTGACCGCGGAAACCTCCCAGACTCTCGACAGAGGGCTCAGAGTCCTCAAACTGCTCGCCGACACCGACCACGGTCTGACCGTCACCGAGCTCTCCAACCGCCTCGGCGTCAACCGCACGGTCGTCTACCGGCTCCTCGCCACGCTCGAACAGCACGCCCTGGTCCGCCGTGACCTCGGCGGCCGGGCGCGGGTCGGGCTCGGGGTGCTGCGGCTGGGCCGGCAGGTCCACCCGCTCGTGCGCGAGGCGGCCCTGCCCGCGCTGCGGTCCCTGGCCGAGGACATAGGCGCCACCGCGCACCTGACCCTCGTCGACGGCACCGAGGCGCTCGCCGTCGCCGTCGTGGAGCCGACCTGGACGGACTACCACGTGGCCTACCGGGCCGGCTTCCGCCACCCGCTGGACCGGGGTGCCGCCGGGCGGGCCATCCTGGCCGCCCGTCAGGGCTCCCTCATCGAGCCGGGGTACACGCTGACCCACGGCGAGCTCGAAGCGGGTGCCAGTGGGGCCGCGGCGCCGCTGGTGGGCATCAGCGGGCTGGAGGGGAGCGTCGGCGTGGTCATGCTCGCCGACGCCGTGCCGGAGCGGGTCGGGCCGCGGGTGGTCGATGCGGCGCGTGAGGTCGCCGACGCCCTTCGCTAGGCCGCGGGCTCGGCGGATCCGTGGCCTTCTGTTCGCATGCCGGGTGCGGCGCCGCCCGGGGGCGCTGCCCCCGGGCCCCCACGCCTCAAACGCCGGCGAGGCTGAAAGAGCGCCTCGAACGCCGGCGGGGCCGGACGGGCGGCGGGGCCGGATGGTGCGTGGGGCCGGTGCGGTGGGGCGGATAGATTGGGCGGGTGCTTTCTCGTCTGACTCGTCTGCCGCGTCCCGCCGCCCTGGCCGTCTGCGCCGTGCCCGTGCTCGGGCTGTTCGCCGCCGCGGCCTTCGCGCCGCTGCCCTTCGTGGTCGCCGTACCCGGGCTCACGGCCGACGTGCTGGGGTCCGACCAGGGCAAGCCCGTCATCACCATCTCCGGGGCCCCGGTCCGGGACACCAAGGGGCAGCTGCGGATGACCACCATCCGGGCCACCGGGCCGTCCTCGACGATGACGCTGCAGGAACTCGTCGGCCACTGGTTCAAGACCGATCAGGCGGTCATGCCGCGGGAGGCGGTCTACTCGTCCGGCGGAAGCGACGAGGAGATCGAGAAGCACAATCTGGAGGAAATGGCCAGGTCGCAGTCGGCCGCCGCCGACGCCGCCCTGGGCTTCCTCCACAAGGACCCCAAGGACGTGAAGGTCGACCTCAACCTCGCCGACGTCGGCGGCCCGAGCGCCGGGCTCCTCTTCTCCCTGGGCATCATCGACAAGCTCGACGGTGACGGCAGCGGCGGCGACCTCACCGGCGGACGCAGCATCGCCGGCACGGGCACCATCACCGCCGACGGCAAGGTCGGCGCCGTCGGCGGGGTGGCCCTGAAGACACAGGCCGCGAGGCGGGACGGGGCCAGTGTGTTCCTCGTACCGAAGGACGAGTGCGCGGACGCGCAGTCGGAGCTGCCCGAGGGGCTGCAGCTCGTCCCCGTCACTTCGCTGACGGACGCGGTGAACGCTCTTCGCGCGCTGAACCGGGGAGAGCCCGCCCCGTCCTGCTGACGTCCGGAGTCCGGTCCATCGCCCGCCACGCCGGGAAGACCATCGGCGCGAGCGTGGTGAGCAGGTACGTGCCGCCGAACAGCAGCAGCGCCGTGCCCACCCCGAGGCCGTCGACGAGCAGGCCCGCCGCCAGGCCGCCCATCGGCATGGTCAGCTCGCAGCCCGCCGTGGTCACCCCCGCGACCCGGCTGCGCAGTTCCTCGGGGACCTGCTCGTACATGACCGTGGACAGGATCGGGTTCAGCATGCCCGCGCCCAGGCCGGCCAGCGCCATCGTCACCGCGAGCGGCAGCGTCGTGTCGGTGAGGGCGGCCACCGCGTACCGGGTCGCGCCGGAGAGCAGGAAGGCCGCCGCGAACACCGTGCGGCGCGGGAACCGCTCGCCCCACACCCCGTAGAGCAGGGCGCCCAGCAGGGCGAAGCCGCCGAAGAGGGAGATCATCAGGCCGATCGTGGTGGCGCCGCCGAGGACGTCCCGGCCGTGCACGGGCAGCAGGACCGAGGACCAGCCCTGGTCCAGGCCGTTGGTCATCATGACCATCACCGTGATGCCCAGCAGCAGCCGGGAACGGGTCAGGAAGGCCCATCCCTCGGCGAGTTCGGCCCGGTACGCGGTGAACGAGACCTTGCCCGCGGCCCGTTGCGGCTCGGCGGCGGGGACCCCGCGCAGGAACGCGAGGACGAGCAGCGCCGAGATCCCGAAGGTGGCCGCGTCCAGCAGCAGGACGGTCTCGGCGCCGAACGCCGCGATCAGTACGCCGGCCACCGCGGCCCCGATCATCCGGGCCCCGCGCGAGACCGCGTCGTAGAGGCTCGCGGCCCGCGCGAGGGTGGTGCCGGCGTGCTCGGCGAGGTTCGGCAGGAGCACGCCCCGGGCGGTCAGCCCGGGGGTGTGCACGAGGCCGCCGACGGCCATCAGCGCGCACAGCATCCAGAACTCCAGCACGCCCAGGTGGTGAAGCAGGGGGATCGCGCCGACGGACAGGCCGCAGATCAGGTCGGAGAAGGCGGAGACCCGGCGGCGGCCGAGCCGGTCGATGACGGGTCCGCCGACCAGGGCGGCCACGACGACGGGCAGGGTGGCGCAGAAGGCGACGACCCCGGCCCGGCCGGCGCTGCCCGTGGTCTGCAGCACGAACCACGGGACGCCGATCAGGGTGAGCGAACTACCGGCGATGGAAACGGTGTTGGCGGCCAGTACGGCGACCAGCGGACGCCGGCTCGTGCGGCTTGAGGCCTGGCTGCGGGCATGGTCGACGGAGGGCACGGCGAACTCCTTCGGGTGCGGTGGCAGTGGTGGTCTCGCGGCGCGGCGGGAGGCCGCGCGCGGCTGCTACTCGGGCGCGGAGCGCGGGAGGACGTGCGTGTGGATGCGTACGGTCCGGGTGTCCTGGGCCTCGGGCAGGTCCCGGTAGGTGTTGATCACGTCGTGCAGCCGGCCGACCATTTCCTCGCTCTGCGCGGGCGTCAGCCGCAGGGTGAAGTCGCTGAGGTCGGCGCCGGGTACCCAGCGGCCCAGCCGGGTCTGCGCCTCGGAGATCCAGGCGGAGACCTCCTGGGTGTGGTTCGAGGCGACCGCCTGCAGGAAGACCGCGGCCGCGCTGCTCGTCGCCGGGTCGGCGTCGTGGATCAGTGAGCCGTCGAAGCCGGTGCCCTCGTGCGCGGCCTGCCACCAGCGCTCCCGGCCCTTGCCGTGCCCGGCCGCGTCCTCGACGAAGCCGTGGGCGGCGAGCTGGCGCAGGTGGTAGCTGGTGGATCCGCTGGACTCCCCGAAGCGTTCGGCGAGTTGGGAGGCGGTGGCCGGGCCCTTGCGGCGCAGGTCGGCCAGTAGCTGCATCCGCAGGGGGTGGGCGAGGCCACGCAGGGCGCGGGCGTCGAGCATGCGGAGGGTGGGCTCCACGGGCTCCCGCCCCTCGGCGGGCGTGGGCGTCTTCGCGGGGCGGCTCGTGGGGCGGCTCTCAGGACGGCTCTCGGGCATGCCCCGACCCTAGGGATGCAAAGAATTCTGTGCAAGGGTTTCTTTGCATAGAACTCTTTGCAAGTCCCTGCTGGGGTCACGGGGTCACGGGGTCACGGGGCCCGGTTGTCGTCTTCCGCGGCCTGCTCCACCAGCGGGATGATCCGGAAGGGCACCGGGTTCTCCATCACGATCGCCGTCGAGGCCCGGACGATCCCGTCGAAGCCCACGACGCGGTCGATCACCCGCTGGAGATCGGCGTTCGAGCGGGCCACCAGCCGGCACAGCATGTCGCCGTGCCCGGTGGTGGTGTGCAGCTCCAGCACCTCCGGGACCCCGTCCAGGTGTGCCCGTACGTCGGCCCCCTGCCCCTGCTTGATCTCCAGCGTGGCGAACGCCGTCACCGGATATCCGAGCGCGGTCGGATCGACCTGCGGGCCGAACCCGCGGATGACCCCGCTGGACTGCAGCCGGTCCAGGCGCGCCTGCACCGTCCCGCGGGCCACGCCCAGCCGCCGCGAGGCCTCCAGGACCCCGATCCGGGGCTCGCGGGCCAGCAGGACGATGAGCCGGCCGTCGAGTTCGTCGATGCCCATGGACGCCTCCGGGTGCCCACGCGTGCTCGTGGGTGGTCATAGTGCACAGATGTCTCAGTCATCCTCCGACGCAGCTGTGCACTTTGTACAGTCATTCAGGAAACTATTGCGCAGCTTGTGGATCGGCGGGACTCTGCGCTCATGACTGAGTCTCTGGCGAACCTCGAAACCACCCCGCAGACCGCGCGTGAGGCCGACCCCTTCCCGGTGAAGGGCATGGACGCGGTCGTCTTCGCCGTCGGCAACGCCAAGCAGGCCGCGCACTACTACTCGACCGCCTTCGGCATGAAGCTCGTCGCCTACTCCGGACCGGAGAACGGCAGCCGCGAGACGGCCAGCTACGTCCTGACCAACGGCTCCGCCCGCTTCGTGCTGACCTCCGTCATCAAGGCGACGACCGACCACGGCCGCTTCATCGCCGAGCACGTCACCGAGCACGGCGACGGCGTGATCGACCTCGCCATCGAGGTCCCCGACGTCCGCGCGGCGTACGCGTACGCCGTCGAGCAGGGCGCCCGCGGCCTCGACGAGCCGTACGAGGTCAAGGACGAGCACGGCACGGTCGTGCTGGCCGCGATCGCGACGTACGGCCAGACCCGCCACACGCTGGTGGAGCGCGGCGACTACACCGGCCCCTACCTGCCGGGCTACGTGGCCGTCGAGCCGATGGTCGAGGGCCCTGCCAAGCGCACCTTCCAGGCCATCGACCACTGCGTCGGCAACGTGGAACTCGGCCGGATGAACGAGTGGGTCGCCTTCTACAACAAGGTCATGGGCTTCACGAACATGAAGGAGTTCGTGGGCGACGACATCGCGACCGAGTACTCGGCGCTGATGTCCAAGGTGGTCGCGGACGGCACCAAGAAGGTCAAGTTCCCGATCAACGAGCCGGCGATCGCGAAGAAGAAGTCGCAGATCGACGAGTACCTGGAGTTCTACAACGGCCCCGGCGTCCAGCACATCGCCCTGGCCTCGAACGACATCGTCGCCACGGTCCGCTCCATGCGCGCGGCGGGCGTCCAGTTCCTGTCCGTCCCGGACACCTACTACGACACGCTCGGCGAGTGGGTCGGTGACACCCGCGTGCCGATCGACGAGCTGCGCGAGCTGAAGATCCTCGCCGACCGCGACGAGGACGGCTACCTGCTCCAGATCTTCACCAAGCCGGTCCAGGACCGCCCGACCGTCTTCTTCGAGATCATCGAGCGCCACGGCTCGATGGGCTTCGGCAAGGGCAACTTCAAGGCGCTGTTCGAGGCCATCGAGCGCGAGCAGGAGAAGCGCGGCAACCTCTGAGCCGCACGCGTGCCTCCAGGCCCCCGGCCCCGGCCGGGGGCCTCGGGCTGCGGTCGGCCCGGTGCGTGTGACGACACGCCGCCGCGTGGTGCCCTCCGGAGGGGAGTGGGCCGGCGCGGCGCCCGCCCGCGCACCGGGCCGCACGCGCGGCCCTTCGGCTGACCGCCGGGCCGACAGCAGTACGCCCGGGCCCCGCCGTGCCCCGCCGTGCCCCGCCCCGCCGTGCCGCGCTGTACGGGGGCCTGCCCGGCCGCCGGGCCGCCCGGCGGCCTTGCGTCCGCGGGGCGACGAGTGCCGCGGCGTACGGTCCGGTCCGCGCCGTCAGCGGCGGGGGGACGGGGACGGGGACGGCGACGGGGACGGGGACGGTGACGGGGACGGCTTGGGGTTCGGCTTCGGGAGTTCCGGCTCGACCCACGGCGTGACCGGCCGCAGGTGCTCCGGGCCGCCCGGCGGCGGCTGGCCGAGCGCCGCCAGTGCCTCCTTCGCCAGAGGCCCCCGCACCGGCGAGAAGTGCGGATTCGTCCGCAGCGCCTCCTGCAGGTGCCGCCGCGCCGCCGCCTCGTCACCGAGCGCCTGCTCGATCATCGCCCGGTGGTAGGCGAAGTCCGCACTGCGCAGCCCCGGCTCCGTCGCCTTCTTCGCGTACTCCAACGCCGCCGTGTCGTCGCCCGCCCGGTGCAGCGCCCACCCCAGCGCGTCCGCGGTCTGCATGCTCTTGTGCCGCTCCCACTCCTGCGACAGCCGCCGCACCGCCGCCGCCGGATCGCCGTGGTCCGCCTCGTACAGGCCCAGGACCACGTCGTCGTCCACCCCGTTCGCACCGTCCCGGGCCGCCATCGTCGCCAGCGACGCGTACTGCTCGCGGGCCTCCTGCGCCCTCCCCAGCGACTCCAGCAGCTCACCCAGCTCCCGCGCCAGCTGCGGCACCGGGGTCCGTCCCAGCGCCATCCGGTAGTCCCGCACCGCCTCCCCGCCGCGCCCCAGCGCCCCCAGCGCCCGCGCCCGGCCCGCCAGGGCCTCCCCCTGCGCCGGATCCGTCCGCAGCGCCCCCTCGTACTGCCGCAGCGCCTCCGCCGCGTCGCCCCGCTCCCAGGACAGCTCCCCGAGCCGGAACAACGCGTACGCCTTCTCCGCCGGGGACTTCGCCGAGGCCGCCGCCGACTCCATCGACACCACCGCGTCCTCGCGCCAGCCGCGGTCCCGGTACACCTGCGAGGCCCGGACGTGCGCCGCCAGCCCCGGCCGCAGCTCCAGCAGCAGCTCCATCGCCTTCTGCGCACCCTTGTAGTCGCCGAGCCCCGTGTACGCGTCCACCAGCACCGGGTACGCCGTCCACCGCTTCGGCGACTGCGCCCGAACCAGCTCGCCCCACTTCCTGGCCGTCCCGAAGTCCCGCCGGGCATTGGCCAGCGCGCCCATGCCCGTCATGGCGTCGAAGTTGCCCTTCTCCGCCGGACGCACCTCCAGCGACCGCTTCAGCGCCTTCTCCGCCTTCGGGTACCAGGTCGGATCCGCGGTCCGCCGCGCCTGTTCGAGATAGGCGGAGCCGAGGACCGCCCACGAGGCATCGTCGTCGGCGTGTGTCGCGACCCACTTCTCCCGGTCCGCCACCAGCGCGACCACATCCGCCGCCGAGGCGGGCGCACCCATGCCCACCGCCGAAGCGGCACGTTCGCTCGGCCCGGGCGGGCGCGCGTCGTCACCGGTCCGGGCCGGCCGGATCAACAGGGCCCCGGCGATCAGGACCACCGCCACCCCGGCGGCCACGAGCGTCTTGCGGCCGGTGAAGGTCACGGGCGGCGCCGGCGTCTGCGAATCCTCGTCGATACGGTCCATGAGGTCACTGTGCGTCAATATGAAGAGCGCGCCGAGGTGGCCGAAGACGGGCGCGGGCGTGTTCACACCGATGGCCCCGGGTGCCACGCTGGCCCCATGGATGATGACCTCTCCGACCCGTCCGCACGTCTGCGCGCGAGCCTCCTCGAAGGGCTCCCCGCCGAGGCCCTGCTCACCGACCCCCAGGTGACCGCCTCCTACGCCACCGACATGGCCAGCTTCTGCGCCGCCGGCACCCCGGCGGTCGTCGTCCTGCCCCGGACCGTCGAACAGGTCCAGCACGTCATGCGCGTTGCCACCGCCCTACGGATCCCCGTGGTCCCGCAGGGCGCCCGGACGGGCCTGTCGGGCGGCGCCAACGCCTCCGACGGCTGCATCGTGCTGTCCCTGGTCAAGATGGACCGGATCCTGGAGGTCAGCACCGTCGACCGGATCGCCGTCGTCGAACCGGGCGTCGTCAACGCCGTCCTCTCACGGGCCGTCGCCGAACGGGGCCTGTACTACCCGCCCGACCCCTCCAGCTGGGAACAGTGCACCATCGGCGGCAACATCGGCACCGCCTCGGGCGGCCTGTGCTGCGTCAAGTACGGCGTCACCGCCGAGTACGTCCTCGGCCTCGACGTCGTCCTCGCGGACGGGCGACTGCTGCGCACCGGCCGGCGCACCGCCAAGGGCGTCGCCGGATACGACCTCACCCGGCTCTTCGTCGGCTCCGAGGGCAGCCTCGGCATCGTCGTCCAGGCCGTCCTCGCCCTCAGACCGGCGCCGCCCCGGCACCTGGTCCTGGCCGCGGAGTTCCCCTCCGTCGCCGCCGCCTGCGAGGCGGTCTGCGCCGTCATGGAGGCGGGGCTGAGCCCCTCGCTGCTGGAGCTGATGGACCGTACGACCGTCCACGCCGTCAACGCCCTCGCCAGGATGGGCCTGCCCGAGGCCACCGAGGCCCTGCTGCTCGCCGCCTTCGACACCCCGCACGCCCCCGAGGACCTCGCCGCCGTGGCGGAGCTGTGCACCGCCGCCGGAGCCACCGCCGTCGTGCCCGCCGAGGACGAGGCGGAGTCGGAACTGCTGCTCCAGGCCCGCCGGACGGCCTTCCCCGCGCTGGAGGCCCTCCGGCCCGCCACGATGATCGACGACGTGTGCGTGCCGCGCTCGCGGCTCGGCGAGATGCTCGACGGGACCGCCGCCATCGCCCGCGCCCAGAACCTGCTCATCGGCGTCTGCGCGCACGCCGGCGACGGCAACACCCATCCGATCGTCTGCTTCGACCCCGCCGACGAGGACGAGGCGCGGCGGGCCCGCGAGTCCTTCGGCGAGATCATGGCGCTCGGCCTCTCCCTCGGCGGGACCATCACCGGCGAACACGGCGTCGGGGTCCTGAAGAAGGAATGGCTCGCGCGTGAACTCGGCCCGGTCGGACTGGAGATGCAGCGCGCCGTCAAGCAGGCTTTCGATCCACTGGGGATCCTCAACCCGGGCAAGCTCTTCTGAGACCCGGGCGAGTTCCTCCGAGACGCGGGCGAGTACCTCCGGCACCGGGCCGAGTCCCTCCGGGACCCGGCCGAGTCCCTCCGGGACGCGGGAGGGCTCTTCCGGCCGTATGAGGCGGAGGTGCCCGCCGGGCCGGCGGTGGCCGCCCGGTCTGCGGCGCCCGCCCGGGGTCCGGGGACCGCGCGTCATCACAGGTCACCGTCCGCCGACTCGTCCGACGGCCACGGGTCGCGCAGCCACGGGTCGTCGGCCGGGGTCGGCGTGAGCAGCTCGGCCAGTGCCGCCTCCAGGCCGAGCCGCTCGGCCTCGCTGCCCGGCGGCACGACGCGCAGGGTCCGCTCCAGCCAGGCCGACACGGCGAGGGAGGGCGCCTCCAGGAGGGCGTCCCCGTCGGGGGAGCTGAGCGCCATGCAGAGCACCGCCTCGTTGTCGACCTTCGTGGGCCAGATCCGGACGTCGCCGTGACCGCACGGGCGGAACACCCCCTCGACGAGCAGCTCGCGCGCGAAGGTCCAGTGGACCGGGGTGCTGGAGCCGGTGTGGAAGGTGATGTGGACGGCGTACGGGTCTTCCGTGAGGTAGAGCAGGCGCGCCGGGACGGGGATGCTGCGCTCTGGGGAAAGGACCAGCTTCAGTTCCAGCTCGCGCTCGATGACGGGGTGGTGCATGACGGCCTCACTTCGGTCGGTGCGTGGGGCCTGGTGGCACCCCACACCTGCGGAGAGCCTCCGTGTGCCCGGGTATGACGCGACTTTCGACGACGAGCACGAGATTGGCCGAATCCTGTCGGATGGCTGAAAACCGTCAGGGGGGTGACGTTCGCTCAATGGCTTGGATTCTCCCGTTACCGGACCTGTCGGGCCACGGTTCTTGGCTATGGTCCTCCCCTTGCACAAGCCTCAAGCCACGATCGGAGTTGGGGACATGACGGCCTCCCCTGGTGACGGCGAGCACGCGGCCCGCGAGGGCTACTACCCGGATCCGTCCATCCCGGGGTACATCAGGTACTGGAACGGCGCGGCCTGGGTCCCGGGCACGAGCCGCCCTGCCCCGGCGGCGCCCGCACCCGTCCCCACGCCGGTGCCCGTGCCTGTGCCCGCCCCCGCTCCGGTCCGCCCGTTCCCCACCCCGGCTCCCGCCGCCGCGCCCGCCGTCGCCGCGCCCGCCGTCCCGCGCGCCGAGGAGACGGGACCGGTGTTCCTGGACGAGACCTCCGTGACCGAGGCGCTGCCGGAACCCGGCCCCGGGCCGGAGCCCGCCGCCGGGCAGGCGCCGGCTCCCGCCTGGCAGGCCGACCCGGTGCACCAGGCCGGCTTCGGCGGGCCGCGCGACCGCCGGGTGTCGTGGGGCGGCCCGAAGGAGGCGGAGGCGGAAGCGGAGGTGGAACCGGAGCCCGCGCCCCGCCCCGCGCCCGCTCCCGACCCGGAGCCGGAGCCGACCCCGGCCCCCGGGCAGCCCCATGCCCGGCCCGCGGGGATCTCGCTGGCCCGTACGCCGTCCGACGCGGCCGCGCCCGCCCGGCTCCCCGCACAGTCCTCCCCGGGCATCCTGTCGGCGCGTTCTCCGGCCGCGCAGGTCCCCGCGGCCCCCGCCGCCCCGGCCTGGCCCGACGCCCCCGGAGCGGGCGGCACCGGCCCCACCGGGATCACCTCCTCCTGGCCCGAGGCGACCCCCGCGCCCGGCCCCGGCCCCGGGCGCGCCGCCGCTGCCGCCGCCGCCCGCCCCGAGGTGGGGGAGCCCCGGCCCGCCGGGGTCCGCCCGAAGGTCCCGCTGCCCGCCGCGGACACCGCCCGGCCGGAGCCGGAGCCGGTGCCGGAGCCGGTGCCGGTGCCGGCGACCGGGGGATGGGAGCCGCGCGGACCGGAGGAGGCCCGTACGGGTGCCCGTACCGATCGCGCCGCCACGTCCAGAGCCGTGTTCGAGCGGATGGCCGAGCGGGCCGTGCGCCCGGCCGGGCTGGTGCGCCGGCTCCTCGCCCGGACCCTGGACTCCCTCGTGTTCGTCGCCGTCGCCGTCGCCGTCGCCCTGCCCCTCCTGCCGGGGGCCGAGGCCCATGTGCGGGCAAAGGTGGACGCCGCCCGGGCGAGCGGCCGCACCACCACCGTCTGGCTGCTCGATTCGACCATCGCCGGCAGCCTCGGCGTGGTCCTCGGGGCCGTCCTCCTCTTCGGCCTCCTCTACGAGGTGCTGCCCACCGCCCGCTGGGGGCGCACCTTGGGCAAGAAGCTGCTGGGCGTCCGGGTGCTGGCCACCGCGACCCTGCGCCCGCCGTCCTTCGGCGCGGCCCTGCGCCGCTGGCTCGTGTACGCCTTCCTGGGCCTGCCCGGCAGCCTGTGGTGCCTCGTGAACCACCCGCGCCGACAGGCCTGGCACGACAAGGCCGCCGGTACCTACGTGGCCCGCTAGGTGTACGGCCCTGTGAGGTGGGGGACGCGGCGTCCGGTGGCACGGGACCTCCTCGGGCCCGCAGGGCCGGGGGAGGCACCGCAAGGCGGAGGGGCGCCCGAGTGCCGGACGTACCCGGGCGCAGCGGGCCGGGCGGGGCTTCGCCGACAGGGCCCAGCGGCTCCCCGGGGGTATGTCCGCCCCGAACGGACGCGGTCCCGTTGCGGGGGAGCCGGAGCCGGGTTCGACTCGGGCCATGAGCACCGATCAGCCGCCGCCGGGCCAGCCGCCCGAGGAAGACCCGTTCCTCAAGAAGCCCCAGGAGCCGACGCCCCCGTCGGGCGGTTCGCCGTACGGGCCGCCGCCCCCCGGAAGCGGCGGCCCGCCCCCGCCGCCCCCGGGAGGTCCGGGCTCCGGCGGCGGGGGATACCCGCCCCCTCCGCCCCCGTACGGTGGCGGAGGCGACCCGTACGGCGGCAGCGGCGGCTACGGCATGCCCGACCCGCTGGCCGGCATGCCCCCGCTCGCCGACTTCGGCAAGCGGCTCCTCGCGCGCGTCATCGACGTGGTGATCGTGGCCGTTCCGCTGTTCCTCATCCAGCTGGCCTTCGGCACGAACCGCTACACGGTCGAGACCGATCGCGGCGAGGACGTCAGCGAGGTCTTCACCAGGTCGTACAGCGGCAGTGGTCTGCTCATGACCCTGATCTCGATCGTCGCCTACCTGGGCTACGACTGGTGGTTCACCAAGAAGGACGGCCGCACGGTCGGCAAGAGGGCGATGGGGCTGCGCGTCGCCATGCTCAACGACGGCACCGTGCCGGAGTCCGGCGCGGCCCTGACCCGGGCCGCCGTGCTCTGGCTGCCTACGCTGATCTGCTGCTTCTGCCTGTGGCCGATCGCGCTGGTCATTTCGATCCTGGTCGACAAGCCCTACAAGCAGGGCCTGCACGACAAGGCCGCCAAGACCGTGGTGGTCCAGGCGACCTAGTCCTGGGCGGGCGAGCGACGCGGGCGGCCTCCCCCGGGGAGGCCGCCCGCGTCGCGTCCTGCCCGCGCCGAGGGCGAAGCGTCAGTGGTGGACGGGGTGTTCGGCCGAGGCCGTCCGCGGTTCGGGCCTCGCCTCCGCGGCCGGCGCGCCGGCGCCCGTACGCGCCGCGTGGCGGCCGCGGCGCTTCGCAGCGGGCACGGTGAGGGCGACGAGCAGGCCCAGGGCGAGCGCGGCGGCGGCGATGACCGCGACGCCGAGCCCGGTGCTCGTCTGCGAGAGCAGCAGCATGGCGATCGTCGACACGATGACCGTGGCGGACCCGTACGCGAGCTGTGCGGCAGTCGGACGCGGCATGGCGATATCCGTCCTCGGTGAGGGGAGGGGGAGTCGGCTCAACCAACGTCGCGCGTCAAGTGACTCCATGACGGGATGCCCGGGGCGGGCCACCGGTAAGCGTGACCTAACACACGGTGCCGGAGCACAGGGGGCGCACGGGGTCACGTTTCGCGCCCCGCAGGGGGAGAAAGGGGGACGGTACGGACCCGTTGCGGGGTCGGGAAGGGGTCGTTCGCCCCGTATGGCAGCGGAACGTCCGGATAGCGGAACTCCCTGACCGCATAGTGCAGTTGTAAGGTTCAAGTCAAGGTCTGTCTTTTCTCGCGTCTCTCCGGTCAAATGTCGTCACTTGAGACGCGCGCCGCGCGGAACCCCCCGCTCCTATGGAGAAGTTCCGAACTCAGACGTTGCGGCCGCGGGAGGGGAACGACATCAAGTGACCAGCAATTCCGCCCGACGGCGTGCGATCCGTGCTGCCGCCGTCACCGTGACCATGGCCGCCTGTGCGACCAGTGCGACCTTCTTCACCGTCACCGCGGCCCAGGCCGAGGGCAGGGCCGCGGCCGCCCCGGTGGCCGACCGGCAGGACCCGACCACTCCTGCCAAGGTCGTCGAGCACGACCTCAAGGGCCCGTTCAGCGAGCAGCAGGCCGAGCAGCGCAAGGCCGCCCTGGACCAGGTGCTCCAGGGCAAGAAGGACGTCGAGCAGCGCGGCGCCTCCAAGGTCGTCAAGCTGGACGACAAGAAGTACGTCGAGCTCGGCCGCGAGAAGACCGACAAGATCTTCACGATCCTCGTCGAGTTCGGTGACCAGGTCGACAACACCACCATGCACGACCCGGACGGCCCCGGCCCCAAGCCGGCCGTTCCGAAGTACGGCGGCACCCCCGGTCCGCTGCACAACACGATCGCCCAGCCCGACCGCGCCAAGGACAACAGCACCGCCTGGCGCGCGGACTTCAGCCGTCAGTACTTCCAGGACCTGTACTTCGCCACCGGCGAGGGCAAGCACTCCCTGAAGACGTACTACGAGAAGACCTCCTCGGGCCGTTACTCGGTCGAGGGCGAGGTCGCCGACTGGGTCAAGGTCCCCTACAACGAGGCCCGTTACGGCTCCAACTACTGCGGCCAGAGCAACTGTGCCAACGTCTGGGACACCGTCAAGGACGGTGTCACGGCGTGGGTCGACGCGCAGAAGAAGGCCGGCAAGAGCGACGCCGAGATCAAGGCGAAGCTGGCCCAGTACGACGTCTGGGACCGCTACGACTTCGACGGCGACGGCAACTTCAACGAGCCCGACGGCTACATCGACCACTTCCAGATCGTCCACGCGGGCGAGGACGAGTCGGCCGGTGGCGGCGTGCAGGGCCCCGACGCCCTGTGGGCGCACCGCTGGTACGCCTACGGCACCTCGGTGGGCAAGACCGGCCCCGACAACAACAAGGCCGGCGGCACCCAGATCGGCGACTCCGGTATCTGGGTCGGCGACTACACGATGCAGCCCGAGAACGGCGGCCTCGGCGTCTTCGCCCACGAGTACGGTCACGACCTCGGTCTGCCCGACCTCTACGACACCTCCGGTGGCGGCGAGAACGGCGTCGGCTTCTGGTCCCTGATGTCGGCCGGCTCCTGGCTCGGCACCGGCAAGGACTCCATAGGCGACATGCCGGGCGACATGACCGCCTGGGACAAGCTCCAGCTGGGCTGGCTGAACTACGACACGGCCAAGGCCGCGACGAAGTCCACCCACAAGCTCGGTGTGGCGGCGTTCAACACCAAGGACAAGCAGGCCCTGGTCGTCGAACTGCCGAAGAAGAAGGTCCAGACGGACATCGTCGCGCCCGCCGAGGGCTCCACCCAGTGGTGGAGCAACATGGGTGACGACCTCAAGAACACCCTGACGCGCTCCGTCGACCTGACGGGCAAGTCCTCCGCCGCCCTGTCCCTCAAGGGCTGGTGGGACATCGAGGCCGACTACGACTACCTCTACACCGAGGTGTCCACGGACGGCGGCGCCAACTGGACCGCCCTCGCCGGCACCGCCGACGGCACGGCCATCCCGGTCGACGCCGCCGGCAGCCCGTCGCTCACCGGTGTCTCGGAGGCCTGGAAGAACCTGCACTTCCCGCTCGACGCCTACGCGGGCAAGAAGGTCGACCTCCGCTTCCGCTACCAGACGGACGGCGGCGCGGGCGGCAAGGGCTTCACCGCCGACGCCCTCACCATCACCGCGGACGGCTCCACGCTGTTCACCGACGGCGCCGAGAACGGCGACAACGGCTGGACCGGCAAGGGCTTCTCCCGCATCGGTGCCGGCTTCACCAAGGACTACGCGCAGTACTACCTGGCCGAGAACCGCCGCTACGTTTCGTACGACTCCACCCTCAAGGTGGGCCCGTACAACTTCGGCTTCGGCAACACCAGGCCGGACTGGGTCGAGCACTACCCGTACCAGGACGGTCTGCTCATCTGGCAGTGGGACACCAGCCAGAAGGACAACAACACCAGCCAGCACCCGGGCCAGGGTCTGATCCTCCCGATCGACGCCAACGCCAAGCCCATGAAGTGGGCCGACGGCACCCTGCTGCGCAACAAGATCCAGCCGTACGACGCCACCTTCAGCGCGTACTCGACGGACGCCTTCACGCTGCACAAGAACGGCGAGGAGCTGTTCCTGAAGCCGAAGCGCGCCAACCTGGTCTTCGACGACCACAAGGGCAAGTACTACTACGACGAGAACCCGACCGGATCGGTGAAGGTCACTGACACCAACACCAAGATCAAGATCCTGAAGGAGACCTACGACGGTGAGGTCATGACCGTCCAGGTCGGCCCCTCGAAGTAGAACTTCGGTAAAATCGCAGGTCAAAGCATGATCGGCCGTCGCCCTCTAGCGGGCGGCGGCCGATCGCGTTTAGATGCCCCGGTACGAGGTTCTTATTGACGGGGGAGATGACAGACATGCCCGGTGGAGGTTTCGTCAGATTGCCAGGCGGCAGCGTGGTCGTCGCGCTCACGCTGCCGAGGCCGTCCGGTGAGGGCGGAAATGTCCGCGTGCTGGTGCACGCCGCGAACCGGGCCCGCGCCCTGACCAGGCTGCGGAACCTCGGAATGCGGGCGGTCTACCTGCGGGGCAACGCACAGCCGCCCACACCCGACGAGGTGACGGCCGTCCTGCACCATCCGGACGGCCTGCTGTGGCGCGGCGCTCCCGACCGCGCCCAGGAGCTCTGGCACCCGATCAGAGCCCTGCTGGGCACGTAGGGCCCGGGGCGGGCACGCGGCGCCCGCGGCGCGGCCGTGCCCCGGCACTCTAGGACGACCGGGGCCCGACCGCGCCCACGAGGGTCACACCGGCCGCGCGGAGTTCCTCCAGAGCCCGCTCGGTGGTGTGCGGGGCCACGGCCGCCGTCAGGTCCAGCAGGACGCGCGTGGTGAAGCCCGCGCGGGCGGCGTCGAGGGCGGTGGCCCGCACGCAGTGGTCGGTGGCGATGCCGACCACGTCGACCTCGCCGACGTGGCGCTCCCGCAGCCAGGCGGCGAGGCCCTCGCCGTTCTCGTCCGCCCCCTCGAAGCCGCTGTAGGCGGCCTCGTACGCGCCCTTGTCGAAGACGGCGGCGACCGCACCCGAGGCCACGGCGGGCGCGAAGTTCGGGTGGAACCCGACCCCCTCGGTGCCGGCCACGCAGTGCACCGGCCAGGAGGTCTCGTAGTCCGGCTCGGCCGGGGGGCGCGCGAAGTGCGTCCCCGGGTCGATGTGGTGGTCGCGGGTGGCGACGACGTGCCGGTACCCGGCGGTGGCCTGCCCGATCAGCTCGGTGATGGCGGCGGCGACGTCGGCTCCGCCGGTGACCGCGAGGCTGCCGCCCTCGCAGAAGTCGTTCTGTACGTCGACGACGATCAGTGCGCGGTGCATGACGTGTCCTTCGGCTCGATGTGCTGATACGGGGGCGGGGCCCTGCGGGGGCTCTTCCCCCACCCCGCCCCTTCCCGAAACTGGGGCTCCGACCCAGGCCCCCTACGGCGCTCCGCGCCCGCGCCTCAGTCGCCGGCCGGGCTCTGCTTGAGCCCCGCCGGCGATTGAGGCGCGGGGGCTCGGGGGCGGAGCCCCCGCAACGGAGCCGCACCGGTCGGCCCCTCCCGCCGGGCGTGCCCGCAGGGCTAGACGTACTCGGTGGGGATCACTGCCTCGCCCCGCGACAGCTGGGTCGCCGACAGCGGCAGACCCGCGCGCGCCGCGCGGTGGCGGTCGCGGGCCGCCTCCAGCGGCTCGCGGGCGACCACCTCGCCGGCCTTGACCAGATGCGTCAGCAGCTGCCGGTCGGCCAGGGCCGAGGGAACCGGGCCCACGCCGACCACCTCCGCCTCCGCCACCCCGTCGGCGTCCCGCCGCCGCGCCGCCCACTTGCGGCCGCCGATGGAGGTCTTGCCGCCCGAGGACTTCTTGGCCACCGGGACCAGCGCCGCCTTCGGGTCCGCCGAGGTGGCCCGCGCCACCAGCTTGTAGACCATCGAGCACGTCGGGTGCCCGCTGCCCGTGACCAGCTGCGTGCCCACACCGTAGGCGTCCACCGGAGCCGCCGCGAGCGAGGCGATGGCGTACTCGTCCAGGTCCGAGGTGACGACGATCTTCGTCGAGGTCGCCCCCAGCTCGTCCAGCTGCTGGCGTACCCGGTGGGCCACCAGCAGCAGGTCCCCGGAGTCGATCCGCACGGCGCCCAGGTCGGTGCCCGCCACCTCGACGGCGGTCCGCACGGCCTCGGCCACGTCGTAGGTGTCCACCAGGAGGGTGGTGCCGCGCCCCAGCGAGGCCACCTGCGCCGTGAAGGCGTCCCGCTCGCTGTCGTGGACCAGGGTGAAGGCGTGCGCGCTGGTGCCGACGGTGGGGATGCCGTACCGGAAGCCGGCCGCCAGGTCCGAGGTGGAGGTGAAGCCGCCCACGTACGCGGCCCGCGACGCGGCCACGGCCGCCAGCTCGTGCGTGCGCCGGGCGCCCATCTCGATCAGCGGCCGGTCCCCGGCCGCCGAGGACATCCGGGAGGCGGCCGCGGCGATCGCCGAGTCGTGGTTCAGGATCGACAGGATCACCGTCTCCAGCAGCACGCACTCGGCGAAGCTGCCCTCCACGCGCAGGACCGGGGAGCCGGGGAAGTAGACCTCGCCCTCCGGATAGCCCCAGATGTCGCCGGAGAAGCGGTACGAGGCCAGCCAGTCCAGCGTCCGCATGTCGACGACGGCCCGCTCGCGCAGGAACTCCAGCACCGCGCCGTCGAAGCGGAAGTTCTCCACCGCGTCCATCACCCGGCCGGTCCCCGCGACCACCCCGTAGCGGCGCCCCTCGGGGAGCCGCCGGGTGAACACCTCGAAGACCGAGCGGCGGTCGGCGGTGCCGTTGGCCAGGGCGGCCTGCAACATCGTGAGCTCGTAATGGTCCGTGAAGAGCGCTGTCGACGGCACGTCCACCGGCAGGCCCAGGTCCGCAGGGTTCATGGCGGCGATGCTAGCGCACATTTCGTCAGAGTGACGAGATGTGGGTCCCGTTTGTGCAACGGGCCCGTCACGGTGGCAGCATGGGACAAGTGAGTGTTGCTCCCATTGAGATCGAACGCACCGAGTCGGCCGAAGAGACCTTCGCGGTCCCGGAACCCGACGTTCCCTGGGTGACCCTGGTGCACAACGACCCGGTCAACCTCATGAGCTACGTGGCGTACGTGTTCCAGGCGTACTTCGGATACTCGAAGGACGTGGCGCACAAGCTGATGCTCGACGTCCATCACAAGGGGCGGGCGGTCGTCTCGAGCGGCACCCGCGAGGAAATGGAGCGCGACGTGCAGGCCATGCACGGCTACGGCCTGTGGGCGACCCTCTCCCAGGACCGCACCTGATGGGCCGGTCCACCGGGATGTTCGAGTCCCTCAAGGGCGGCGGCGCCGCCATCGCGCTGGACGAGATCGAGATCTCCATCCTGCGCTCCCTGGCCGTCCAGATGCTGGAGCTGATCGGTCCCGGCGCCCCCGAGCCCGCCGAGGACGCCGACCCCCTCGCCGCGCTGTTCGCCGAAGGTCCCACCGAGCCCCCGTCCGACCCGGCGCTGGCCCGGCTCTTCCCCGACGCCTACGGCTCCCCGGACGGCGCGGCCGACGAGGGCGTGGACCCGGCCGAGACCAGGGCCCGCTCGGCGGAGTTCCGCCGCTTCACCGAGAACGACCTGCGTGCCCGCAAGCGCGACGACGCCCTCGCCCTCGTACGCAGCCTCGACGCGCTCACCCCGGCCGGCGAGGAGGCCGCCGTGCTGGAGCTGACCGGCGAGCTGCCGCTGCGCTGGCTGGGCGGGCTCAACGACCTGCGCCTGACCCTCGCCGCCCGGCTCGACATCACCGAGGACGACGAGAGCGCGGCCCTCTTCCGGCTGCCGGACGACGACCCGCGCAAGCCCATGGTGATGGCGTACCTGTGGCTCGGCGGACTTCAGGAATCCTTGATCGAAACCCTCTGAGGACCTTCAAAAGCACGGCATTGTTCGCTCAGCGGACGCTCAAATCCGGATAACGATCAGATCACCGTCATGCGGTGATCTGTCATGATCGTCGATGTTTGTCCGGAAAATTTGATGTGGTGCGCCACTTTTCTCCCCCTCGGGCGGCCGTGACGACGTGATAGATCTTCACGACCGCCGGAGAGACGCCACCCATGTCTCCCGGCCTGCTTGGACCGGCAGACCGCCGGCGTGCAACTCCATCCGTATCCGGGGGGATCGAGGACCCGATTCGCAGCCGATGAAGGCGCGGGTCGGCGTGGAGAAAGGCGCACCACACATGACCTCAGTGCAGGTCGAGCAGCACGGCAACACGCCCGGTCAGGGCACTCGGGGCGACGGCGGCGAGGGGTACCACCGCACGCTCGGCGCCCGCCAGATCCAGATGATCGCGATCGGCGGAGCCATCGGCACCGGCCTCTTCCTGGGCGCCGGCAAGGCGATCTCCAAGGCCGGCCCCAGCCTGATCCTGGCCTACGCGATCGCGGGCCTGGTCATCTTCGTCATCATGCGGGCCCTGGGCGAGCTGCTCATGTACCGGCCCGTCTCCGGCTCCTTCTCGGACTACGCCCGCGAGTTCCTGGGCCCGTTCTGGGGCTACGTCACGGGCTGGACGTACTGGCTGTTCTGGGTGGTCACCGGCATCACCGAGGTCACCGCCGCCGCGCAGTACATGTCGTACTGGACCCACGACAGCTTCCCGCAGTGGGCCTACGCGCTGATCTTCACGGTCATCCTCTACGGCGCCAACCTGATCTCCGTGAAGCTCTTCGGCGAGCTGGAGTTCTGGTTCTCCATGGTCAAGGTCACCGCCATCGTCGGCATGATCCTGATCTGTGCCGGCATCCTCACCATCGGCTTCTCCGACGCCGCCGAGACCGCCTCCGTCGCCAACCTCTGGAACGACGGCGGCTTCTTCCCCAAGGGCATCGGCGGCACGCTGATGACCCTGCAGATCGTGATGTTCGCCTTCCTCGCGGTCGAGCTGGTCGGCGTCACCGCCGGTGAGTCCAAGGACCCCGAGAAGACCCTGCCCAAGGCCATCAACACCGTGCCGTGGCGCATCGCCGTCTTCTACGTCGGCGCGCTCATCATGATCCTCTCGGTCGTCCCGTGGACGCACTTCCAGCCGGGCGTCTCGCCCTTCGTCGCCGCCTTCGAGCGCATGGGCCTGGGCATCGGCGCCGCGATCGTCAACTTCGTCGTCCTGACCGCCGCCCTGTCCTCCTGCAACTCGGGCATGTACTCCACCGGCCGCATGCTGCGCGACCTCTCGCTCAACGGCCAGGGCCCGAAGGTCTTCACGAAGCTCACCAGGAGCGGCACCCCGCTCATCGGCACCACCTTCTCCGCCTCGCTGATGCTCGTGGGCGTCTGGATCAACTACGTCGCCCCCGGCAAGGCCTTCGACTACGTCGTCTCCTTCGCCACCATCTCCGGCATGTGGGCCTGGATCATGATCCTGCTCTGCCAGATCCGCTACCGGGCCAAGGCCAACCGCGGCGAGCTGCCCGGCTCGAAGTTCAAGGCCCCCGGCGCCCCCTACACCAGCTGGTTCGCCCTGGCCTTCCTCGGCATGGTCATCGTGATGATGGGCGCCGACAAGGACGCCCGCGTCTCGCTGTACTGCGCCCCGCTGTGGGGGATCATCCTGGGCGTCGCCTACCTGGTCATGAAGAACCGAGACCCGCGCGGCGCGGCCTTCACCAAGGCCTCCTGACAGCGGTTCCCGGCCGCCTGCCGCGGCCGGGAGCCCTGCTCCCGTGGACATCCCGTCCACCATGCGGGCCCTTCCGTACCACTCCTCGGTACGGAAGGGCCCCTCTGCTTATCCTGTCGCTCATGCTGACCCTCACCCAGGCCCTGTACGACCGGATCGTCGAGCACGCCCGCCAGGACCACCCCGACGAGGCGTGCGGTGTCGTGGCCGGCCCGGCGGGCACCGGCCGCCCCGAGCGGTTCGTCCCGATGCTCAACGCGGCCCGCTCGCCCACGTTCTACGAGTTCGACTCGAAGGACCTCCTGAAGCTCTACCGCGAGATGGACGACCGCGACGAGGAGCCGGTGATCGTCTACCACTCGCACACCGCGACCGAGGCCTATCCCTCGCGCACCGACGTCACGTACGCGAACGAGCCCGGAGCCCACTACGTGCTGGTCTCGACCGCCGACGAGGACGGTCTCGGAGACTTCCAGTTCCGCTCGTACCGGATCGTCGACGGCGTGATCACCGAGGAAGAAGTGCAGGTCGTCGAGGCCTACTGACCACCATGCGAGCAGATGCCGTCCACGATGCGGGATCACACTCCAAACCGGGGACCGGGAATCGTTAACATGACCGCATGGTTCCCCACGACGTGAGCATCGAGACGCCCGGCAGGCTGCTGCTCGTGGCCCGGCTGCACGTCGACCTGTGCCGCCTCGCCAGCGCCATCTGTCCTGCGGCCTGAGCACCAGAGCCCCCTCGCGCGGGGGCCGACGAACCGCGCGCCCGTTTCCCCCGCACCCCGCACACCTGCCTACGTCCTGACGACTGGAGCCCAGCCATGGCCATCGAGGTCCGCATTCCCACCATCCTCCGCACCTACACCGACGGCGAGAAGGCCGTGAACGGTGAGGGCGCCACGCTCGCCGACCTCTTCGCGGACCTGGAGACCCGGCACCAGGGCATCCGGGAGCGACTCGTCGACCAGGCCGCCGGCGGTCAGCTGCGCCGCTTCGTGAACGTCTACCTCAACGACGAGGACGTCCGCTTCCTCGACGGCATCTCCACCGCCCTCAAGGACGGCGACAACGTCACCATCCTCCCGGCCGTGGCCGGCGGATCGAAGTAATGCGCTACGACTCCCCCCTGGCCGCGGTCGGCAACACACCGCTGGTCCGGCTGCCCCGGCTCTCGCCCTCGGAAGACGTACGGATCTGGGCCAAGCTGGAGGACCGCAACCCGACCGGCTCGATCAAGGACCGCCCCGCGCTCCACATGGTCGAGCAGGCCGAGAAGGACGGCCGGCTCCGACCCGGCTGCACCATCCTGGAGCCCACCTCGGGCAACACCGGCATCTCGCTGGCGATGGCGGCCAAGCTCAAGGGCTACCGCATCGTGTGCGTGATGCCGGAGAACACCAGCCAGGAGCGGCGCGACCTGCTGGCCATGTGGGGAGCCGAGATCATCTCGTCGCCGGCCGCCGGCGGCTCCAACACGGCCGTCCGGGTGGCCAAGGAACTGGCCGCGGAGCACCCGGACTGGGTGATGCTCTACCAGTACGGCAACCCCGACAACGCGAACGCGCACTACGCCACCACCGGCCCGGAGATCCTCGCCGACCTCCCGTCGATCACCCACTTCGTGGCCGGCCTGGGCACCACCGGCACCCTGATGGGCGTCGGCCGCTACCTGCGCGAGCACGTGCCGGGAGTCAAGATCGTCGCGGCCGAGCCGCGCTACGACGACCTCGTGTACGGGCTGCGCAACCTGGACGAGGGCTTCGTCCCCGAGCTCTACGACGCCTCCGTGCTCACCACCCGCTACTCGGTGGGCTCCTCCGACGCGGTCACCCGTACGCGGGAGCTGCTCCAGCAGGAGGGCATCTTCGCGGGCGTCTCCACGGGCGCCGCCCTGCACGCGGCGATCGGCGTCGGCCGCAAGGCGGTGGCCGCGGGGGAGAGCGCCGACATCGTCTTCGTCGTGGCCGACGGCGGCTGGAAGTACCTCTCGACCGGCGTCTACACCGCGGCGACCACGGAGGAAGCCATCGAGGTCCTCCAGGGCCAGCTCTGGGCCTAGGGTCTGCTCGGCGGATCATGCCCTGGGCCCTGAGCCCTGCCTGGGCCCTGAGCCCTGGGCCCTGAGCCCTGGGCCCTGAGCCCTGGGCCCTGAGGGTCCGGGCCGTGTCCGGCGGCCGCCCCCGGGCCCCGACCCGCCGGCGGGGCCCGGCAGCAGCCCTGCGCGGCGGCCGGGCCGTCAGGCCGAAAGGTGTTCCGCGAGGACGGCGGCGTGACTGGAGCCCGGATCCCTGACCGCGGTCAACAGCGTCATCGGCCCGGTTCCGGCCAGGCCCCGCAGGCGGGCCAGCTCCGCCACCGCCTCCGGCTCCGCCAGCTCCGCCTCGTACCGCCGGCGGAACTCGTCGGCCGAGCCCCCGTCGTGGAACCACTTGCGCAGTTCCGTCGACGGGGTGACCGCCTTCGGCCACTTGTCCACGCCCGCCGCCGCCTTCGCCAGGCCCCTCGGCCAGAGCCGGTCCACGAGCACCCGCAGCCCGTCCGCTCCCGGCTCCGGGGGGTCGTACACCCGCCGCAAGCGGATCTCCGGCATCACCGACCGCCTCCCAGTCCCTTGACCTCGTCCCAGATCGCCGGGTCCAGCATCCCCAGCCGCGCCCGGAAGTCCCACAGCGACACCTCGTCCGGCCGGTCCGCCTCCAGGAAGGCCGCCCGGCCCTGCGCCCCCACCGTCCCCGGGGGCAGCGCAATCACCCCGGCCCGCTGGTCGTGGTACTTCGCGGTGATCCACGCGACCCGCGCCCGGTGCTCCCGTACCGGGCCCACGCCCAGCACCAGGCAGGTCCGGCCGTCCGCCAGGGCCCACAGCTCACCGGGCTGCGGGTGCGGCGGCCGGCCGGTTCCGTGCGCGGGCGGGCGGCGGCGGGGGACACCCAGCCGCCCCCCGGCGATCAGCATCACCAATGCCAGGGCCACGACCGCGGCCACCGCGGGCCACCAGGACGTGTCCATGTTTCGACCGTAGCCGCGCGGGAAGGCCCCGGCACGGCAACGTCCGTGCCCCCCGTCGCTCCCCCGGGTGACAGCGCAGGTGATTCCCCCCACAACGGCCTGCCGCGGAGGAGCGACCGGCCGTTTCGCGCCTTACGCTCGACCCACGCACGGCCCGCATTCCGTCCACGGACCGTCCACGGAGGTTCACGCTCCATGAAGCTCACCGTCGTCGGCTGTTCGGGGTCGTTCCCGTCCGCGGAATCGGCCTGTTCGAGCTACCTCGTCGAGGCCGACGGCTTCCGGTTGCTGCTCGACATGGGCAACGGCGCCCTCGGCGATCTCCAGCGCCACTGCGGTCTCTACGACCTCGACGCGATCTTCCTGAGCCATCTGCACGCCGATCACTGCATCGACATGTGCGCGTACTTCGTCGCCCGCTTCTACCGCCACGAGGGCGGCCGCTGCGGCACCATCCCCGTCTTCGGTCCCGAGGGCACCGAGAAGCGCCTGACCACGGCCTATGACGACGTCCCGGACGAGCGGTCGATGAGCGAGGTCTTCGACTTCCGCACCCTGAAGCCGGGGGCCTTCGAGATCGGCCCCTTCCAGGTCCGCACCGAGCGGGTCGCGCACCCCGTCGAGTCGTACGCCATCCGCGTCGAGCACGGCGGCCGCTCGCTCACGTACTCCGGGGACACCGGCGTCTGCCCCGAGCTGGGCCGGCTCGCCGAGGGCGTCGACCTCTTCCTGTGCGAGGCGTCCTTCACGCACGGCAAGGAGGACATCCCGGACCTCCACCTCAACGGCCGCGAGGCCGGCGAGTACGCGCACGCCGGCGGCGTCGGGCGGCTCGTCCTGACCCACATCCCGCCGTGGACCGACCCCGCGCAGAACCTCGCCGACGCCCGCGCGGTATACGACGGCCCGGTCGACCTGGCGTACGCGGGCGCGGTCTACGAGGTCTGACCACGACCGCGCCACCGCGCCGCCGCGCCGCACGTACGCGGAAGCCCCCGCCCTCCCGGAAGGGAGAGCGGGGGCTTCGGGGTGATGGGGCGGGGCCTACTTGGCCTCGGCCTTGACCAGCTCGGCGAGCTCCTCGTCGGACTCGCGGCCCGGCGTGGGGATGTTGAACTTGGTGATCGCGAAGCGGAAGATCACGTAGTACAGGACCGCGAAGCACAGGCCCACGATCGCGAGCCCCAGCGGGTTGGTGGCCTTGCCGAGGTTCAGCAGGTAGTCGACCGCGCCCGCCGAGAAGCCGAAGCCGTCCTTCATACCGAGGCTCCAGGTCAGCGCCATGGAAACACCGGTCAGGACCGCGTGGATCGCGTACAGCACCGGCGCGATGAACATGAAGGTGAACTCGATCGGCTCGGTCACACCGGTGACGAAGGCGGTGAGCGCGAGGGAGAACATCATGCCGCCGACGACCTTGCGGCGCTCGGGGCGGGCCGCGTGGGTGATCGCGAGGCAGGCGGCCGGGAGGGCGAACATCATGATCGGGAAGAAGCCGGTCATGAACTGGCCCGCAGTCGGGTCACCGTGCAGGAAGCGGGCGATGTCGCCGTGGTAGTCGGTGCCGCCGTCGTTGTACGTGCCCGCCTGGAACCACGGGAAGGAGTTGAGCAGGTGGTGCATGCCGATCGGGATGAGCGCGCGGTTGGCAACACCGAAGATGCCCGCGCCGACGGCGCCGGAGCCGACCAGCCACTCGCTGAAGCCGTGGATGCCGGTGCCGAGGACCGGCCAGATCAGGCCGAAGACGATGCCGATCGCCAGGCCGGCGAACGAGGACAGGATCGGGACGAGGCGGCGACCGCCGAAGAAGCCCGCCCAGTCGGGCAGCTTGGTCCGGTAGAACTTCTGGTACAGCAGGGCCACGACGATGCCCATCACCACGCCGCCGAGGACGCCGGCGTTGACCGGGGCGTCGACATGGACGATCTTGCCCTCCACGACCTTGGCGACCTTGGGGAGGTTGCTGTCGGTGAAGGTGGCGAGCACCTTCTGGAAGACCAGGTAGCCGGCGACGGCCGCGAGCGCGGTGGAACCGTCCGACTTCTTGGCGAAGCCGATCGCGATGCCGACGCAGAAGAGCAGCGCCATGTTGCCGAGGATGGCGTCGCCGCCGGCGGCCATGTATCCGGCGAGCTTCTGGACGAAGTCGGGGAACGAGGCACGTGCCAGCATGTCGTCCTGGCCGAAGCGGACCAGCAGCGCGGCGGCGGGCATCACGGCGACGGGGAGCATGAGGCTCCGGCCGATGCGCTGCATGACGGCCATCACGCCAGCGCCCTTCTTCTTCTCCGCCGCGGGGGCGGTAGCCGTGGACACAACTTCCTCCAGTGGGCAAGGCGACGCCGACAGGGAAAGACGGGGGGCGGCGACGTCTCAGAAATGGGGGTACGCGGGCTCGGACAGGTCCGCGTGGTCTACACCAATCGTGGTGTAGACCAGTTGTAGCACGGTGGGGGATAGATAAGGAACCTTCGTTTTCCTGTGGTCTACGCCACACGGAGCCGGGGTGTCCGGAGCCTCCCCGGCGCCCGGGCTCGCGGAGCGGGTGAAGGCCCTCGGATCCCGGATCCGAGGGCCTTCGGTGGCCGCGCCGAACAGCCTTGTCCGCCAAGCCGGTTACGCCTTGGTGTTCTCCGCCCGCATCGCCTCGATCTCCTCGTCCGACTCCCGGCCCGGCGTCGGGATGTCGAACTTCGTGATCGCGAAGCGGAAGACGACGTAGTAGACGACCGCGAAGCCCAGTCCGATCGGGATGATCAGCCAGGGCTTCGTGGCCAGCCCCCAGTTGATGACGTAGTCGATCAGACCCGCCGAGAAGCTGAAGCCGTCATGGACGCCGAACGCCCACGTCACCGCCATCGACACGCCCGTCAGCACCGCGTGCACCGCGTACAGCGCCGGCGCGACGAAGAGGAAGGAGTACTCCAGCGGTTCGGTGATCCCGGTGACGAACGAGGTCAGCGCCACCGACAGCATCAGCCCGCCGACCTCCTTGCGCCGCTGCGGCTTCGCACAGTGCGCGATCGCCAGCGCCGCCGCCGGCAGGGCGAACATCATGATCGGGAAGAAGCCGGTCAGGAACAGCCCCGCATCCGGGTCGCCGCTGAGGAACATGTTGATGTCGCCGTGCACCACCTCCCCGTTCGGCTTGGTGTAACTGCCGAACTGGAACCACACCGGCACGTTCAGGAACTGGTGCAGGCCGATCACCAGCAGCGCGCGGTTCGCGACGCCGAAGATCCCCGCACCCCAGTAGTCCAGGCCCACCAGCCAGTCGGAGAAGCTCTCCAGCGCGTCACCGATCGGCGGCCAGACCCACAGGCAGAGCGCGGCGAAGGCGATCGCCACGAAAGCCATGATGATCGGGACGAGCCGGCGGCCGTTGAAGAAGCCGAGCCAGTCCACCAGCTTCACCCGGTGGTAGCGCTGCCAGAACCAGGCGGCCAGCAGGCCCATCACGATGCCGCCGAACACCCCCGGATTCTGGAAGGTGTACTGGGCGAAGGTCTCGTCCGGCCCCAGACAGCCGCCCCCCACGTCCCTCGTGCCCTCCGGGCAGGGCACCGGGAACGCGCGCAGCACACTGCGGTAGACGAGGAAGCCCGCCACCGCCGCCAGCGCCGTCGAGCCGTCCGCCTTCTTCGCCATCCCGATCGCGACGCCGACGCAGAAGAGGAGCGGCAGGCCGAGATCCGCGTTGAGCAGCGCGCCACCCGCGGCGGCCATGACCTTGGCGATCTGGGACCACACACCGCTGCCCTCGGCGTCGATCAGCCCCAGCCGGTTCAGGATGCCGGCCGCCGGCAGGACCGCGATCGGCAGCTGCAGGCTCCGCCCCATCTTCTGCAGCCCCTGGTAAAGGGTGTTGCGCCGCGACGGTCGCGGTACTGCGGCGGCGCTGCTCGCACTCATCGGCGTCTCCCTGACCGGCCCCGGTTTTTTTGGATGCGGCAGCAGTTGCGTGCACACTGGTGTAGACCAGTTGTGGGCAGGTTGCTGCTGATCGTCATCATTCGGCAGGGACCGGACACGCGCTCGCGTAGATGGGCCAACCGTGCGTTACCGTGACAACGCGGGCCGTGCGGAGGCTCCATGTTCCGGCCGCTGAGACTCGTTCTTCGCATCACTCAGGGAGAAACACATGGCCACCAAGGCTGAGAAGATCGTCGCCGGGCTCGGCGGCATCGAGAACATCGAAGAGGTCGAGGGCTGCATCACCCGCCTGCGCACCGAGGTCATCAACCCCGACCTCGTCGACGAAGCCGCCCTCAAGGCCGCCGGCGCCCACGGCGTCGTCCGGATGGGCACCGCGGTCCAGGTCGTCATCGGCACCGACGCCGACCCGATCGCCGCCGACATCGAAGACATGATGTGATCCGGACTCCCTGAGTCCGAGCCGCTCGGCCCGAACGACACCGAGCACCCGCAGACCCCGTCCCGCCACCAGGACGGGGTCTACGCGTTGCCGGGCACCCACTAGGCTCGGACACATGTCTCGCATCGACGGCCGTACGCCCGAACAGCTCCGCCCGGTCACCATCGAACGCGGATGGAGCAAGCACGCCGAGGGCTCCGTCCTCATCTCCTTCGGAGACACCAAGGTCTTCTGCACCGCCTCCTTCACCGAAGGCGTCCCGCGCTGGCGCAAGGGCAGCGGCGAGGGCTGGGTCACCTCCGAGTACTCGATGCTGCCGCGCTCCACCAACACCCGCGGCGACCGCGAGTCCGTCCGCGGCAAGATCGGCGGCCGCACCCACGAGATCTCCCGCCTCATCGGCCGCTCGCTGCGCGCCGTCATCGACTACAAGGCCCTCGGCGAGAACACCATCGTCCTGGACTGCGACGTCCTCCAGGCCGACGGCGGCACCCGCACCGCCGCCATCACCGGCGCCTACGTCGCCCTCGCCGACGCCGTCGCCTGGGGCCAGCAGAAGAAGCTGATCAAGGCCGGCCGCAAGCCCCTCACCGGAACCGTCGCCGCCGTCAGCGTCGGCATCGTCGACGGCGTCCCGCTCCTCGACCTCTGCTACGAGGAGGACGTGCGCGCCGAGACCGACATGAACGTGGTCTGCACCGGCGACGGCCGCTTCGTCGAGGTCCAGGGCACCGCCGAGGGCGAGCCCTTCGACCGCAAGGAACTGAACGCCCTCCTCGACCTCGCCGCCGGCGGCTGCGCGGACCTCGAAGCCATCCAGCGGGGCGCACTCGGCCTGTAGCCGGCAACCGCCGGACACCGCCCTGCGTCCCTACGGGCAACGGGCGCGGGCGCACGGTGTCACCACCGCGCGCCCGCGCGCTCGTACGCGCACTCGTCCTTGCACTCGTACACGTCCACTCGGGAGAACCGCATGAAGCTCCGCATAGCGGCAGTAGCCGTGGCAGCCGTCCTGACCGTCCCGGCCCTCACCGCCTGCGACGCCATCTCCACGGCGATGGACTGCGCGAACACGGCGGTCGCCATCACGGACGGCGCGAACGACCTCCAGCAGGCCGTCTCCCAAGCGGGCAACAGCCCCCAGGACGCCATGAACGCACTCGACCAGATCGAGACCAACCTCAAGAAGATCGGCGACCAGACGGACAACGCCGACCTCGGCAAGGCCATCGACTCGATGAACACGGCCGTCAACAACGTCCGCACCGCCATCGACAGCGGCAACACCGTCCCGGACATCCAGCCGGTCGCGGACGCCGCGAGCGAGATCTCCAAGGTCTGCACCCCGGGATAATGAGGCCATGACCTCGACGCCCAGCCGCCTGATCCTCGCGACCCGCAACGCGGGCAAAGTCTCCGAACTGCGCGCCATCCTCGCCGACGCCGGCCTGCCCCACGGGCTGGTCGGCGCGGACGCGTACCCGGAGATCCCCGACGTCAAGGAGACCGGCGTCACCTTCGCCGAGAACGCCCTCCTCAAGGCCCACGCCCTGGCCAGGGCCACCGGTCTCCCGGCGGTCGCCGACGACTCCGGCCTGTGCGTGGACGTCCTGAACGGCGCCCCCGGCATCTTCTCCGCGCGCTGGGCCGGCCGCCACGGCGACGACAGGGCCAACCTGGACCTGCTCCTGGCCCAGCTCGGCGACATCGCCGACGAGAACCGCAGCGCCCACTTCTTCTGCGCGGCGGCCCTGGCCCTGCCGGACGGCACCGAACGCGTCGTGGAGGGCCGCCTCCTGGGCACCCTGCGCCACACCCCCTCGGGCACGGGCGGCTTCGGCTACGACCCGATCCTCCAGCCCCTGGGCGAGACCCGCACCTGCGCGGAACTCACCGCGGCCGAGAAGAACGCCATCTCCCACCGAGGCCAGGCCTTCCGAGCCCTGGTCCCCTTCATCCGAGCCCTGCTGCCCTGACGGGCGGATACGCCGAAGGCCTGTCCTCCCGGAGCCCGGGAGGACAGGCCTTTCGCGTTGGTACGCCCGATCGGATTCGAACCGACAGACACGACCACCTAAAGATCGCCGCTCAGCCGTTGGCGTACGGGCGCAAGCCAAGACCACTGTACTGGGTGGTGCAGGGATGCGGGTGGGTGCTAGCTGCCGGATCTGCCGGGTCTTCCACCGCGGCACCACGTGCTGGTGACCGCGTGGCAGTTGGGACACAGGAGCCGCAGGTTCTCATGTAGGTCATTGCTCCAGTCGCCATCGATGTGGTCGACCTCCAGCGTCATCGGCTGCCCGTGCCAGACCGGAGGCGTTCCACACATGGCACAGCATTCAGGTACGCCGACCTCGCGCAGCGCGCGCAGGAGCAGATGGGAGCGAGTACGGCGCCGCCCGTCGTGGCGCACGAGAACGTCCTCGGCCCGCCGTACCGGGATGGTGCCGGTTTTGCCGCGGTGGTGTGCCTGGCCGAGGAAGTGCGCGGTCGACAGTCCGTCCTCGCGGATCCAGGACTTGAGCGCCTCGTTCATGCTTCCCGAAGGCTCGCGGCCCAGCCGCCTCAGGGTTTCGGCCAGTGTGTGGGATGCCGCGACGGCGTCACGCAGGACGGATGCCTCGGGCTTCACACGCCGTGCGTAGGCTCGGCGTCGAGGTGCCGGACCGCTGGCGCCGTGGACGCCCGTCACCGCCGCCGGCCCTTCGCCCGGCCGCGGTACGTGTCCGTGGTGGAGTGGCAGTTCGGGCACAACAGCCGCAGGTTTTCGGGGAGGTTGTTACGCCAGTCGCCGTCGATGTGGTCGACCTCCAGGGGGAGCGGGCGCCCCTGCCAGACGGCTTCTATGCCGCACATCCGGCATGCGTCGGGAACTCCCAGGGCGGCGAGGGCCCGCTTGAGGTGCGCGCTCTGCATGCGGCGGGCCTGCGGGCCTTCCTGCCTGACCAGTAGTGACTCCGGGGTCCTTCGCGCCTTCGGGCGTCCCGCTGAAGAAGGCAAAGCGAAATGGGAGGTGTCTATCCCGAACGCCTTCACCCTGCGGCTGATGTGGGTGTGGTGACCGCCCACCACGTCGAGACCGAGCCGTCTGAGGACCTCGCACATCGTTGTGGACGCGGCGACGGCCTCCGCCAGTACCTCTCTCGTCCACCTCACCCCTTCACGCTCGAAGTGCGACACGTCCACCCCGAGCTTCCGCATGCGGTCGCGCAGGTAACGCCGCGACGGGCCGCTCGGGTCCACGCCCAGCCTCCGTAACGCCTCCGTGAGCGTCCGCGCTCCCGCTGCAGCCTCCGCCAGGCGTTCCCTCGTGTACGGACTGACCGGCATCCCGTTCCCCCTCTCGTCCCGGCCGCGTGTGCGGCTCTCGTATGGAGCAACGAGCCGATAGTCGGACGGTCACGGGCTGTCCCGTCCGATAAGCGGAGCGGGCCGCCCCGGTCAGGGGCGGCCCGCTCCGGGAGGACGGGGAGCTCAGATGCCCAGGTCCTTGATGATCTTGGCTACGTGGCCCGTCGCCTTCACGTTGTAGAAGGCGTGCTCGACCTTGCCCTCCTCGTCCACGACCACCGTGGACCGGATGACGCCCGTGACCGTCTTGCCGTACAGCTTCTTCTCGCCGAACGCCCCGTACGCCGCCAGCGTCTCCTTCTCCGGGTCGCCGACCAGGGTGACCTTCAGGTGCTCCTTCTCGCGGAACTTCGCGAGCTTCTCCGGCTTGTCGGGGGAGACGCCGATGACGTCGTATCCGGCCGTGGCCAGTACGTCCAGGTTGTCCGTGAAGTCGCACGCCTGCTTCGTGCAGCCCGGCGTCAGGGCGGCGGGGTAGAAGTAGACGATGACCTTGCGGCCCTTGTGCTCGGCGAGCGATACCTCGTTGCCGTCCGCGTCGGGCAGGGTGAAGGCCGGGGCGGTGTCGCCCGGCTGCAGTCGCTCGCTCATCTGACAGTCTCCTCGGGAGGGGATCGGTACGTCACGAGACTAAGCTGACAGACTGTTCACGGCGGACTACGCCCCCCACACGATCACGACCACGACCACGACGACGGAGGCAGCGCGGTGCCGGAAGCCAGGACCCCCGCACAGATCGAGGCGGACATCGTCCGCCGCCGCGAGCAGCTCGCCGAGACGCTCGACGAGATCGGGGTGCGCATGCACCCGCAGACGATCATCGGGGACGCGCGGGCCCGGGTCGCCTCGACCGTCGACCAGACCGCGGGACGGGCCTTCGCCGCGGTGAACCGCGTCGTGACGGACGTGCGGGACGGCCTGCGTCACCCGGACGGCACACCGCGCCTGGAGCGCATCGTGCCCGTGGCGCTGGTCGCGGCCGGTCTGGTCGGACTGCTCGTCGTCTCGGCGCGCCACAAGCGCGGATGACCCTGCGCGGTACGGGACGGGCGCGGGCAGGTAGGTTCGTGGCGTGAGCGAGAACACCACCCACGACAAGCTGCCCATCCGCATGCTGCACGACCGCGTGCTCGTGAAGTCCGACCTGCCCGAGGGCGAGCGGCGCTCCGGCGGCGGCATCCTGATCCCGGCGACGGCCGCCGTGGGCAAGCGGCTGGCCTGGGCCGAGGTCGTCGCGGTCGGGCAGAACGTCCGGACCGTCGAGCCCGGGGACCGGGTGCTGTACGACCCCGAGGACCGTGCCGAGGTCGAGGTGCGCGGTGCGACGTACGTGCTGATGCGCGAGCGGGACCTGCACGCCGTGGCCGCGGAGCGGCTGGAGGGGTCGGACGACTCCACGGGGCTGTACCTCTGACCGGACCGATGGTCGCGGGCAAGGGCTGGTGGCCCGGGTCACCGGCCCTTTTCGCTGTCCTTTGCTACGGTGGGTGAGAACCCGACGAGACGCGCCGTACCGGGTAGGACAAGACGACGCACCCCGTATCGCTCGATGTCTCGGAGGTGCCGTCATGGCCTGGGTTCTTCTTCTCGTCGCCGGTCTGCTCGAAGTCGGCTGGTCGATCGGCATGAAGTTCACCGAGGGCTTCACCCGGCTCTGGCCCAGTGTGTTCACGGGTGCCGGGATCGTGGCCAGCATGGTGCTGCTGTCCTACGCCGCCAAGACCCTGCCCATCGGCACGGCGTACGGGGTGTGGGTGGGCATCGGTGCAGCCGGTGCGGCCGTGCTCGGTATGGCGGTGCTGGGTGAGCCCGTCACCGCCGCCCGTGTCTTCTTCATCTGTCTGCTGCTGGTCGCCGTGGTGGGGCTGAAGGCGACCTCCGGTCACTGAGCCTGCGGCTACTCCAGGAACGCGGACGGCGGGCGCGGGCCCCCGAAGACCCCGCCGCCGTCCCAGCCGCCCGAGCCGGCCCCGCCTTGGGTGCCCGTGGTGGTGCCGCCCTCGTCGCCCCGGCTGGTGCCGCCGTCGTCCTGGCCGCCCTGGGTGCGCCCTCCGGTGTCCTGGCCGCCCTGGGTCCGGCCGCCGTCGCCGCCGCCCCCGCCGTCCTGGCCCCCGTTGTTCCGGCCGCCCTGGGTGCGGCCGCCGGAGTCCTGTCCGCCGTTGTCCTGGCCGCCGGAGGGCGGGGTCGGCCGCCGGGGAGGGGGCGGGGTGCCGTCACCGGGTGTCTCCTGCGGCGGGTCCGACTGCGGGGAGGGCGGCGGCGGGGGCTGCGCGGCGCCCGGCTGGAGGTCGAGTTCGAAGTCCACGGGGTCGGTGCCCTCCAGCGCGGCCTTCGTGTACGCGGCCCAGATCCGGGCCGGGTAGCCGCCACCGCCGATACGGGGCTCGCCGAGGGCCCCGTACAGCGACTCCAGGGTGCCGGTGTCCGGGTCCTGGCCCATCATCGCGACGACCGTGACGAGGTTCGGGGTGTAGGCCGCGAACCACGCCGAGCGGTCCAGTTCAGCGGTGCCGGTCTTGCCCGCGGCCGGATGGCCGGCGGCGAGGGCCGCCGTGCCGGTGCCGTTGTCCACGACGCTGACCAGCATGGACGTGGTGGTGTCGGCGGCCTCGCGGCTGATGGCCTGGACGGAGGGGCGGTCGGGAAGGGTGATCTTGTCGCTGCCCTTCGCGATCTCCTCCAGGAAGGTGTAGGGGGTGCGGCGGCCGTGGTCGGCGAGGGTCGCGTACGCCTGGGTCATGTCGAGGACGCTGGCCTGGAGGGTGCCGAGCGCCATGGCCGGGCCGACCACGAAGTTCGGGGTGTCCTCGGGGATGCCGAGGTCGATGGCGGTCTTCTTGACCCTGGCGGTGCCGACGTCGACGGCCATCTGTGCGTAGACGGCGTTCACGGAGAGGTCGGTGGCGGTGTTGACGGTGATGTTCCCGTAGGAGATCTGTCCCTCGTTCTCCGGGGCGAAGCGGATCCGGCCGCCGACGACGGGGCGTTTGTTGTCGCCGTTGTAGAGGGTGTGGGGGGTGATCCGGCGGCCGTCCTGGGTGCGGGAGTCGTTCTCGACGGCGGACGCGAAGACGAACGGCTTGAAGGTGGAGGCGACCTGGTAGTCGTGCCGGGTGGCGTTGTTCACGTACTGCTTGGTGTAGTCGACGCCGCCGTACATGGCGACGACCTTGCCGGTGGACGGGTCGATGGAGACGGCGCCGGCCCTGACCACCCGGTCCGTCTTGCGCGTGCCGGGGTCGAGTTTGCCGAGCATCTGGTCGTCGACGGCTGCGACGAGGTCGGTCTGGTGGCGGCGGTCGATGGTGGTCGTGATCCGGTAGCCGCCCTCGGCGAGGGTCTGGTCGTCGAGGATCTCGCGGTCGAGGATGAATTCCTTGATCGCTTCGACGAGGTAGCCGCGCTGCCCGGACAGGCCGGCGGCGGCGCGGACCTTGCCGGGCTCGGGGAACCGGGTGGCCGCCCGTTCGGCGGCGGGCAGCCAGCCCTTCTTGACCATGCCGTCGAGGACGTAGTTCCAGCGGGCGAGGGCGCGGGTGCGGCTCTTCGGGTGGGAGACGACGTCGAAGGCGCTGGGGGAGTTGAGCAGGGTGGCGAGGTAGGCGCCCTCGGCGGTGTTGAGGCTGCTGACGTCCTTGCCGTAGTACGCCTGGGACGCGGCCTGGATGCCGTAGGCGTTGCGGCCGAAGTAGCTGGTGTTCAGGTAGCCCTCAAGGATGTACGCCTTGGACTTCTCGCGGCCGAGTTTGATCGCGATGAAGAACTCCTTGGCCTTGCGCTTGAGCGTCTGTTCCTGGCCCAAGTAGTAGTTCTTGACGTACTGCTGGGTGATCGTCGAGCCGGACTGGGTGCCCTTGCCGGTGGCCGTGTTCCAGGCGGCGCGGACCATCGCCTTGGGGTCCACCGCCCGTTCGGAGTAGAAGTCCCGGTCCTCTGCGGCCAGTACGGCCTCCTGGACGGTCAGCGGGATCTGCGAGAGGGGCACGTTGACGCGGTTGACCTCGCCGTCGCGGGCGATCTGGGAGCCGTCGGAGTAGAGGTAGACGTTGGACTGCGCGGTCGCGGCGGCGTTGGCCGGCGGGATGTCGACCAGCAGGTAGCCGGCCACGAGGCCGCCGCCGATCAGGAGGGTGAGGAGCAGAACGGCGCCGAGGACCGTGCGCCAGCCGGGGAGGAGACGGCGACGGCCGGTCCGCCCGCGGCGCGCCTTTCCGCCGGGTCCGCCGGGTCCACCCGGTCCACCGGCCCCGGCGGATCCTGCGCCCCCGGCTCCCCCGGCTCCCCCGGCTCCCCCGGCTCCCCCGGCGGCCCCGGCGGATCCTGCGGGTCCGCCGGGTGGGGTGTCCGGGTCGCGAGGGGTCCAGCCCGCGGGTGGTGACTGGTCGCTCATCTCCGGGACTCCTCGACGCTGTTCGAAACATCCACTTCTGTACCTCATGGTGTCTACCCGATGGCCGGTGACCACCGCCCCGGACGGGGGTAAATCGGTCGCGTGGCTCGCCCCTCCGCACTAAGCTCGCGCGCTTTGGCCGACGTAGGAACGACGTGGAAAACGGAGGGGATACGGTGCGCCAGAGAGTGCGCCTCTACGCGGCGGTCGCGGCCGGCGGGTTCCGCCGGTACGCCACCTACGGCACGGCGACCGCGGCGGGCGTGTTCACCAATACCGTGTTCGGGTTCATCGTCGCGTTCACGTACGCCGCCCTGTGGGACCAGCGCCCGGGGCTCGGCGGCTACGACCTGCCCCAGGCCCTGACGTTCGTCTGGGTGAGCCAGTCGCTGCTGGCGGCCGGGGCGTTCATCGGCGGCGGGTTCCAGGAGGAGATCCAGGAGCGGGTCCGCACCGGCGATATCGCCGTCGACCTGTACCGGCCCGCGGACCTGCAGATGTGGTGGCTCGCGGCCGACCTGGGCAGGTCCGCCTTCCAACTGCTGGGGCGCGGTCTGGTCCCGCTCGCGGCGGGGGCGCTGGCCTTCCGGCTGGCGCTGCCCTCGGACCCCTGGCGATGGCTGCTGTTCCTGGTCTCCGTCGTGCTCGGGCTGGTGGTGAGCTTCGCCGTGCGCTACCTGCTGGGGCTGCTGGCCTTCTGGCTGATGGACGGGGCCGGGATCAACCTGATGGCGACCGTCGTCTCGATCTTCTTCTCGGGGATGCTGCTGCCGCTGACCGTCTTCCCCGGCGCCTTCGGCGAGTTCGTGCGCGTACTGCCCTGGGCGGCGATGCTCCAGGTCCCGCTGGACGTGCTGCTGGGCGTGCACTCGGGGGCGGGGGACGCGGCCGGCGCGCTCGGCTTCCAGGCCGGCTGGGTCCTCGTACTGCTGGGAGCCGGGCGGCTGATGCAGTCGGCGGCGACGCGGAAGGTGGTGGTCCAGGGTGGCTGAGTGGTGGTCCAGGGTGGCTGAGGCGACCGGGACGGCCGGGCCGGCCGAGGCGCTGCCGGAGCGGGAGTTCACCGGTCCGCAGGTGCCGCAGGTGCCGCAGGTGCCGCGGGTGCCGCGGGTGCCGCGGGTGCGCGGCCGGGTCCGGGAGGGGCTGCGCGGCTACGGCCTGATCGTGGCCATGTGGATCCGGTCGACGATGACGTACCGGACGTCCTTCGTCCTGTCGACGGTGGGGAACGCGGCGATCACGCTGCTGGACTTCATCGCGATCTCCATCATGTTCTCGCACGTGGACGTCCTCGGCGGCTTCATGCTGCCCGAGGTCGCCCTGCTGTACGGGTCCTGCTCGGCGTCCCTGGGGCTGGCGGACCTGCTGCTGGGGAACACCGACCGGATCGGCGCCCGGATCCGCGACGGCTCGCTCGACACCATGCTGGTGCGTCCGGTCCCGCTGCTCGCGCAGGTCGCCGCCGATCGCTTCGCGCTGCGCCGGGTGGGCCGGGTCGTGCAGGGGCTGGGGGTGCTGGGCTGGGCACTCTGGTCGCTACGGGTGGACTGGACGGCCGGGAAGGTGCTGCTGGTGCCCGTGATGCTGCTGTCCGGTGCGGCGATCTTCGCGGCGGTGATGGTGGCCGGAGCCGCCTTCCAGTTCGTCGCCGGGGACGCGGCGGAGGTGCAGAACTCCTTCACCTACGGCGGCTGCACGATGCTGCAGTACCCGCCGACGGTCTTCGCGACGGAACTGCTGCGCGGGGTGACCTTCATCGTCCCGCTGGCCTTCGTCAACTGGCTGCCCGCGCTGTACGTGCTGGGGCGGCCCGATCCGCTGGGACTGCCGGGGTGGGTCGCGTTCCTGAGCCCGCTGGTGGCCCTCGCGGTGTTCGTGCCCGCGTCGCTGGCCTGGCGCGCGGGCGTCCGTTCGTACCGGAGCACGGGGAGCTGAGCCGTGGTGGACGATGATGCGCTGATCTCGCTGGACGGGGTCGAGAAGGTCTTCGACGTACGGCGCCGGGTGAGCCTGATGCGCCGGGAGAAACGCCGGGTCAGGGCGGTGGACGGGATCAGCTTCGCGGTCGCGCGGGGCGAGATGGTCGGCTACATCGGGCCCAACGGGGCCGGCAAGTCGACCACGATCAAGATGCTGACCGGCATCCTGAACCCGAGCGGCGGCCGGCTGCGGGTCGCGGGCATCGACCCGGCGAGGGAGCGGGTGCGGCTCGCGCACCGGATCGGGGTGGTGTTCGGCCAGCGCACCACCCTGTGGTGGGACCTGCCGCTGAAGGACTCGTACGGGCTGATGCGGCGGATGTACCGGGTACCGAGGGCGCGGTTCGAGGAGAACCTGGAGCGGTGCGTGGACCGCCTGGACCTGGCCGAGCTGCTCGACGTGCCGGTGCGCCAGCTGTCGCTCGGGCAGCGGATGCGCGGGGACATCGCGGCGGCGCTGCTGCACGACCCCGACGTGCTGTACCTGGACGAGCCGACGATCGGGCTCGACGTGGTGAGCAAGGCGAAGGTGCGGGGCTTCCTGCGACAGTTGAACGAGGAGCGCGGCACGACCGTGCTGCTGACCACGCACGACCTCCAGGACATCGAGCAGCTCTGCGAGCGGGTGATGGTCATCGACCACGGGCGCCTGATGTACGACGGAGCGCTGGGCGGGCTGCACGCGGCGGGGGCGGCGGGGGAGAGCGAGCGGACGCTGGTGGTGGACCTGGAGCGGGAGCTGGCGCCGATCAGCGTGCCGGGGGCGCGGGTGGTGAAGGTGGAGGGGCCCCGGCAGTGGCTGGCGTTCCCGGCGGGGCAGTCGGCGGCGCCGCTGGTGTCGGCGGTGGCGGCGCGGTACCCGCTGGTGGACCTGTCGGTGCGGGAGCCGGACATCGAGGACGTGATCGCGCGGATGTACGCGGGGCGGGACTGAGCGGGGCCCGCGCGGGGCCTGCGCGGGGCCTGCGCGGGGCCTGCGCGGGCGCGGCTCGGGGACGGTCTCAGGGTTCGCTCGGGGACGGTCTCAGGGGCCGGACCATACAACTCCCGCGCGCGCGTGCATAGTCTGGTGCGCATGAGTGACGAGCGGCCGGAGAAGCAGTTGCCGGAGTTGAGGGCGTCGGATGCCGACCGGGACCGGGTGGTGGAGCGTCTGCGCGACGCCGTCGCCGAGGGCCGGCTCGACATGGAGGAGTTCGAGGAGCGGCTGGAGGCGGCGTACAAGTCCCGTACGTACGCGCAGCTCGAACCGCTGACGGCGGACCTGCCGGCCGCCACCGGACCGGCCGCCGCGCCGCCCGCGGCGGCGGCCGGAACCGCCGCCTGGCCGGGCCGGATCGGCGGGACGGGTTCGTCGTCGCTGGCCGTCGCAGTGATGTCGGGTTTCCAGCGCAAGGGCCGTTGGACGGTCCCGGCCCGCTTCGACGCGGTGGCGTTCTGGGGCGGCGGCGAGCTGGACCTGCGCGAGGCGGACTTCGCGCAGCGCGAGGTGGTGATCAACTGCGTCGCGATCATGGGCGGCATCGAGATCACGGTGCCGCCGGGGGTGGACGTGGACGTGCGGGGCTTCGGCTTCATGGGCGCCTTCGACCAGCGCGACAGTCCGGGCCGGACGGAGCCGGGCGCTCCGCGGGTGGTGGTGACGGGCCTCGCCTTCTGGGGTGGTGTGGAGGTCAAGATCAAGCACCCGAAGCCCCCGCGCGGCGGCCTGTCCCTCCGTAAACCGTAGCGCTGCGCGGGCTCGGCGGTACGGGTCGGCTCCCGCCGGGGTGACCACGGCCCCTGCGCCGGACTCGGCGGTACGGCCTGTGCCTGTGCGTGTGCGTGTGCCTGTGGCGGACTCGGCGGTGTGGGCGGGGTTTCGGCTGGTCGGTGGTGTGGGGGTGTGGGTCGGTGCCCCGGCGGAGTGTCTCCTCGGCTCGGCGCGGACTCCTTGTCCCGGCCAGGCGGCCTTGGTCGCGCCTCGTCCTGCGGGGACACTCCGCCGTGTCCCCGCCCCACGCCACAGCTCCGCCCGGACGACACCACGCCCTCCCGGAGCCTGCCCGTACCGCTGGAGGAGGGCCGGGCAGGGGTGTCCCCGCCCTACGCCATGGCTCCGCCCGGGCGACGCCACGGTTTTCCGGAGCCTGCCCGTACCGCTGGAGGGGGGCCCGGCAGGGGTGTCCCCGCCCTACGCCGCGGCTCCGCTCGGGCGACGCCACGGTTTTCCGGAGCCTGCTCGTACGGCTGGAGGGGGGACGGGCAGGGGTGTCCCCGCCCTACGCCGCGGCTCCGCCCGGGCGACACCACGCCTTCCCGGAGCCTGCCCGTACGGCTGGAGGGGGGACGGGCAGGGGTGTCCCCGCAGGACGAGGCGCGACCACCGGGTACAGC
>NZ_JBIVFO010000027.1:0-119578 GCF_044748225.1 Streptomyces sp. NPDC090021
CACCCCCCAGGTCATCCCTTCGACAGGGGGCAGACAGCCATACCGGGCCCGGGGGCCAGGCGCCCCGTTTCGGGGCCACGAGAAAGGTAACGGGGCGGAGGGCGATGGGCCACCGACGCGACGCCACCACACCCAGCAGGCGGATGACCGACAGTTCAGGCCCCATTGACGAGGGGGCTTCCCCTACCTCCCAGAAGGCGCGGACGGGCACACTCACCCGTACGGTCGTACTCTGAAAGCCGTCACTGACACTTGGGGCGGGTGCCCCGAGCCGTGCGCCTCGAACCCTCAAGTCCGGTGCGTCTTGTCCGTCCGTATGGTCGGGCCCGGCGGTGAGGCCGGGTCATGATTCCTGAGGTGGCCGTCATGGGTAGAGCGAAGCGCCCGCCACTGGGCTGGTTGGTACCCCTCCTGCTGGTCGGGACCACGGCATTGGCCCCGCCCGCGGCAGCACCGGAGCCACCCGAGGTGCCCGTCCTGGCATGGCGGGCGTGCCCCGCAGCCCCCCAGGGCCAGGCGTCCACCACCGGACTCACCTGCGCCACGGCCGTCGTCCCCATGGACTACGAGCGACCCGGGGCCGGGAGCTTCACGCTGGCCCTGATCCGGCGTCCCGCAGACGACGCCCGCAAGTCGGGCACCCTCTTCTGGAATCCGGGCGGCCCGAGCGACGCGGGGACGGCGTACCTGCCCGCCGCCGTCGAGGGCTTCCCGGCGGAAGTCAAGCGGCGCTACGACATCGTCAGCTGGGATCCCCGAGGTATGGGCGGCCGGACCACACCGGTCGTCCAGTGCTTCGACTCGGCCGCCGACGAGGAGGGATTCATGGCTGACGCGCCCGCCTCACTGCCGGTGACCAGCCGTCAGATGTCAGAGATGGTCGCCTTCCAGACCCGGCTCAACGAGCGCTGCGTCCAGCAGGCCGGAAACCTCCTCGCCCATGTCTCGACCGCCGACAACGCCCGTGACCTGGACCTGCTCCGGCAGGCAGTGGGGGACGAGAAACTCACGTACTACGGGACCTCGTACGGTACGTTCCTCGGCGCGACGTACATGAACATGTTCCCCGACCGGGTGCGAGCCGCCGTGCTCGACGGAGCGGCGTTCCCCACCGCGTGGATACCGGGCGGGCTCACCGCCACCCGGGCTCCGGCGCTCTCGACCTTCCTTCGGGTGGGATCCGACAGGGGGATGTCCGCGACCTTCGCGGAGTTCCTCCTCCAATGCGGCAGAGCGGACGCCAAGGCCTGTCCGTTCTCCGCCGGCTCCCCAGGCGCAACCCGCGCGAAGTGGGCCGAGTTGACGCGGCGCGCAACAGCGAGGCCGGTGGACCTCGACGGGCAGCGGGCGGACGGCCTGTCGTTGCTGGTGGCCGCGCAGAGCACGCTCTACACCGTCCGACCGGTCCCCGGCTTCGAACGCTTTCCCGGCTGGGCCGGCACCGCCGCGATGCTGCAGGAGGCCTGGGAGGAGAGCGGTAGGACAGCCACTCCCATCCCCACACCGTCCGGAACTCCGACCACCGGACCGTCCGACACCCGGCCCTCGGCGCCGTCCGCCTCCGCGGGCGGCCGTTCCCCGACCACCGCGCCCTCTGCGCAGCCCTATGCGACGAGTGTCGGCCGCCAGCGGGCCGTGATCTGCGGTGAGAGCCCCAACCCGGCCACCGTAGACGGCTACGCCGAGCAGGCCAGGGCCTCCTACGCGCGGGCCGGACACACATTGTGGCCTTGGGCGGCGGTGTGCACCGGTTGGTCCGTGAAGGCCGCGCACCCCTACTCCGGTCCGTGGGACCGCGCCATGGCCACGCCCGCCCTGGTGGTGGGGAACACCTTCGACCCCGCGACGCCGTACGACAGTTCCCTTAAGACAGCACAGGAGCTGTCCGGCAGCAGGCTGTTGACGGTCGACGGCTACGGGCACACGGAACTCCTCAACCCCAGCACCTGTGCCCAGGGCCACATCTCCGCCTACCTGATGTCGGGCGCGCTGCCGCCCGAGGGCGCCCGGTGCGCCCAGGACGGCAGTCCCTTCGGAGGGTGAGGGCGTCCCGCTCTCACGTCACCGGCCGGGCCGGCGTGACGGCCCGGCCGGTGACCGCTTCCCGGCGGTTCGGCCTCGTGAAACGGGGCGCAGTCAGTTGCAGCCGGGGCCGGTGAACGGCGCGGAGCAGACGTTTCGGCCGGGGCCGCCGTCGTTGGTGTTGGTACCGGCGCCGCCGTTGAGGGCATCGTCGCCGACGCCGCCCGAAACGGCGTCGTTGCCGAGGCCGCCGTACAGGGCGTCGCCGCCGTCTTTGAGGCTCCCCCTGTGACCTGGACAGCCTGATACTGGGACGGATGGTCCCGGAGGAAGCAGTCACAGGTAGTGAGCAAGAAGAGCAACATGAGTAAGCGGTACACGGCCGAGTTCAAGCGGGACGCGGTCGCGCTGGCGCTGTCGTCGGGCAAGACCGTCACCGAGGTTGCCCAGGACCTGGGCGTCAGCCCGGAGGGCCTGCGGAACTGGGTCAAGCAGGCGAAGATCGACCGGGGTGAGGGACCTGCCGGGGCGCTGACCACGGCCGAGCGCGAGGAGCTGGCCCGGCTGCGGCGGAAGGTCCGCGAGCAGGAGGCGACGATCGAGGTGCTGGGAAGAGCGACCGCCTTCTTCGCGCAGCAGAAGACGAAGTAGCCGCGCGCTGCGCGTTCATCGATGCGGAGAAGGCTTCCGAGAGCAATCCCGGCGGCCGTCCGGTGGCGTTCCTGTGCCGGGTGTTGAAGGTATCCCGCTCGGCGTACTACGCCTGGATGGCCTCCCGGTCGGCCCGACGGCTGCGGCAGCGCGCGGAGGCCGAACTCGTGGCGGAGATCCGGGTGTTGCACGCTGCCTCGCGCGGCGCTTACGGCGCCCCGCGGATCCGTGCCGCCCTGCGCCGGGCCGGGCGGGTGGTCAATGAGAAGAGGGTTGGATCGGCTGATGCGCGAGCACCGCATCATCGGGGTCACCCGGCGCCGGCGGCGCTGTCTGACCCGGCAGGCGAGGCGGGCGGTGTTCGCCGCCGACCTGGTCCGGCGGGACTTCACCGCACCGCGGCCGGGGATGCGTCTGGTCGGGGACATGACCGAACTGGTCACGGCCGAGGGCAAGGTCTACCTGGCCACCTGCGTCGATCTCGCGACGCGGAAGGTGGTCGGCTGGGCCATGGCCGACCACCACCGGGCCGAGCTGCCGGTGGCGGCACTGCGGATGGCCGCGGGCCGGGGCGGCCTGGAGCCGGGCTGCGTCATGCACACCGACCGCGGATCGAAATACACGAGTGACGAATTCCGCAAAGAGATACGCAAGTTGGGTATGAGGCAATCCATGGGCCGTGTCGGCTCCTGTTACGATAACGCCGCCGCGGAAAGCTGGTTCGCCGTCCTGAAATCAGAGATCGGCACCAGCGTGTGGGCGACCCGGGCCGCAGCCCGCGCCGACATCTTCCGCTTCATCGAGGTCGAGTACAACCGCAGCAGACTCCGCAGACACCCCGAGTTCGGCTACATCACCCCACTCGGAACCCGGGTCCGACTGCAACGCGACTTCACCCCCGCAGCGTAAGTTTCCGCTGTCCACGGTCACGGGGGAGCTTCATCTCACCGAAGCCCTCGAAGCGATACGCCGCGCGCTCGCCGGGAATCCCGAACGCGACCGGGTGCGGGCGAACCTCTCCACCATCGAGCACCATCTGGAGCGAAGCCGCGACGGCGGCCCCGACATCGACTGACGCACTACGGGACATGGCTCTCCCGCCTTCGATGCCTGGAGGAGGGGCCTCGGGGTCGGTAACGCAGGGCGACCTCGGACCCCACCCCGGTAAGGACGGCGACGTTATCGCACTTGCCCGACATGGGGTCACCGGTGATGAAACGCGCCTCACCCCGCAGTCCGCGGTCCTGAGGCAGAAATCATGGGCGTAGGCCCGTTGGTCCCGCTGGACGCCGTGGACGTATCTGTCCACGATCTACTCGCACGCCGCGTAAGACAGCGCGTCGGTCTCCTGCGGGATCCCGCAGGCGGGCACCTTCTGCTTCACGTGGTCGAAGGGCTCCTGAGGGGGCGGTAACCCGCCCAATAGGAGCATTAAACAATTCCATCTATTCCTCCACTTCTATTCTCATTTCTCCCAGGCAAGCCGCGGGGCTCCACGCGACCGCGTCGTCAGGGACGCTCCAGCATGCGCTGACGCAGGCTGTCGTAGACGGGGCGGCTGCCGAGCACGTCCGCGGTCAGCGTCGCCGCGAAGCAGGCGGCCAGCATCGGGACGATCAGCGAGGTGGCGCCGGTCATCTCGACGACCAGCACGAGGCCCGTGACCGGCGCGCGTACGACTGCGGCGAAGAGGGCCGCCATTCCTACCGCCGCGAACGCGACGGTGCCGGGCCCGTGCCCGAGCAGCAACGGTGCCACCGAGGTGTGGGCCAGTGCCCCCCACAGAGCGCCCAGCGCCAGCAACGGGGCGAAGAGCCCACCGGGGGTCGCGGCCGCGTAGCTGAGCGGGCCCGTGACGAACCGTACGACGAGGTACCAGGTCAGCAGGGTGACCGCGAGACCGCGGCCTTCCAGCAACTGCTGGCTCAGCGGGTCCCCGTCCCCCACCACCGCAGGTTCGAGCACCAGCAGCAGGCCGACGACAGCGCCGATGACGGCTGCCCTGGCCACGACCGGCACCTTCGTGAGCCGATCGAAGAAGGAGAGCGTGCCGACCACGAGGCCGCTGTAGGCCGCCCCGAGCCCCCCGGCCGTGACTCCGAACAGCAGAAAGACGGGCAGCAGCCACAGACCGGGGGCGGACACCTCGGGCATGGGAAAGACGAGCCCGCCGCCGACGACGAGCCAGGAGCAGGACACGGCCGTGGCCGTGCCGATGAGCGCGAGCAGGACCAGCCGGGGCCGCACCGTCCGAGTCACTTCCTCGCACACGAACAGCAGGCCCCCGAGGGGGGCGCCGAACGCCACCGCCAGTCCCGCTCCGCCGAGCGCGGTCTGGAGGAGCCGGACATCCTCTCCTCCCAGCCGCGCCCGATGGCCCGCCTCGACACCGATCGACGCGCCCATGTGCACGGTCGGGCCCTCCCGCCCGAGCACCAGGCCCGAACCGATGGCGATGACGCCGCCGAAGAACTTGGCGGGCAGCAGCCACAGGACTCCGGTCTCCCCTTCCTTCCGCCAGACGGCTTCCACGTGCTGGATGCCGCTGCCCGCCGCGTACGGCACCCACTGGGCGATGGCGCACGCGAGGGCCGCGCCGACCGCTGTGAAAGCCACCGGCAGCAGCCACGCGGGGCCGCCCAGTCCGTCTGAGGTCTCCAGAACCGCATCACGCACACCTGCGGCGTGGAGCAGACACCACCGGAACGCTCCCCCGACAAGTCCCACCAGACATCCGGCGACTGCGGCCACGAGGTAGACGCGGTGGCCCTCCCGTTCGGATCCCGGGCCCATCAGGGCACGGACCGGGTTCTGTTGCGGCCCGGCCCGGACGGAGCGCGCCGGCCCGCAACGCACAGGGTGCCGTGCAGACGTCCGCCGACGCACGCGCCCGCTGCCGACCGCTTCATGCCTCCAGCACACGCACCCGCCCCCAGGCCGTGTCCGCGAAGTCCTGCCTGCCCGGTGGGGTCCGGCACGCACGCTTGCCGGGCGGCCGGCCCTGCTGTCCGGATCCTCCCCGGGGGGCACCCTGTACAGAAGCCGTCGGCCAGATCGTCGTCCACACCCACCATCCCCACGTCCTGCGGCTCACCGCCACGCCCCACATGGTCCACCGGCCGACTCCCCAGGAGCGTGCGCCACTCCGCGACCGGACGCGAAGCGCCGACCCGGCATCCGAAGCGGGCCCCCGGACGGCATCTCGTCGGGAACCGGACTCGCGCTGCGGCGCCTTCCTCCGGCTTCCCGGCCGATCGACCACAGGCAAGCGGAGAACGCCGAAGGCGATTGTCACTGGCGGGCACAGCCGACCTGCTCTCTCCAGGAGGACCTGGCGCTTTGCGTCGGCGACGGGGGATCCGGGCTCCTGCGATCTGCGGGAGGTCGTGAACGCGATCTTCTATCAGAACCGGACGGGCTGTCAGTCAGTGGCAGAGCCACGACCACCGGAACCCGCTACGAGTATCAATGTCAGTGGCGTTACCTCCCGCACGACCTGCCCGCGTGGTCGGCGGTGTTCTACTACTTCACGCTGTGGCGCCGGGACGGCCTTGACCAGCGAATACAGGAACTCCTGCGCTGCCAGGTGCGGGAGAGAGCCAAGCGATTAGAGGACCCGTCCCTCGTGGTCATCGACACCCAGTCCGTCCGCGCGGCGGCCGGGGTGCCGAAGCCCACGACGGGGCTGGACGCGAACAAGAAGACGCCGGGCCGCAAGCGCGGGCTCGTGGTCGACGTCCTGGGCCTGATCATCGGGGTCGTCGTGCTCACCGCCTCCGCCCACGACAACACCGCCGGCACCGCCCTGCTCACGCAGGCCGCCGAGCGGTGCGGGAACCGGCTGGAGAAGGCCCTGGTGGACCAGGGGTTCAAGGACGAGACCGTCATTCACGGCGCCCTGCTCGGCATCACCGTCGAGACTGTGCACCGCACCCCCGCCGACAAGGCCAAAAGGGTTCGTCCCGCAGCCGAAGCGGTGGGTAGTCGAGCAGGTCAACGGCACCTTGATGCTCCACCGCCGTCTGGCCCGCGAGTACGACCACCGGCCCGACAACTCCGCCTCCCGCGTCTCCTGGGCGGCCACCGCGAACATGACCCGCCGCCTCACCACGCCCTCCCCGGCCTGGCGCGACGAGTTCGTGGCGGCCGCATGAACAACGACCTCACCGCACTCCTGACCAGCCCGCAGGCCGAGCACGACCGGGCCGCGGCCAGGGCCGACGACCTCCGCCGGCAGATCGAGCACCTCACCACCGCCCCGAGCGAGGCCGAGGCCCGTCTGACCGAACTGGCCACAGCCAGAAAGGTCTTCACCGAGTTCGCACCGACCCGAACCGCAGCCCAGCCGGACGAGCAGTCCACCGCCTACCAGGCCATCGTGAACGCCTTCAACCAGCACCCCGACCAGGACTTCCGGGTCCGTGACCTGCACGAACTCCTCGGCATGCCCACCGACGACCCCGCCTCTTTGCGAAGTTGCTTGAGCTCGTCCAGCTCGGCAGTGGTGAGCCGGTCGTCCCGCTCGCCGCGGTCGGCCTCGGCTGGCGGACCCAGCCGCGCAAGGCCTCCTTGTGGATGCCCGGGTCCTTCGCGACGTGCGCGATCGGGCGGCCGGTGGTGCGAACCTCGCGAATCGCGCGCTCGCGGAGTTCGTCCGGATATTTACGGGGTGCTGCCATGCTGCTGGTGGTTCTCCTTCGCCAGGACCGTAACCCTGGCATCAAGGACTCCACAAATCTCAGTACAGCTCAGGTCATCGCGTCGCCGCACCCCAGGACGGCTCGGGACAGCAGCGCCTCTGTACAGGACGAAGAGAAGGCGAAGCCGAGCTGCCCGGCGGTCAGGAGCATCAGGCTGGCCACGAGAACGGACTTCGCGCCGAAGCGGTCGACGCGCATGCCCGTGGGGGTCTACATCATCATGTACACGACTATTTGGACCAGGCAGAACGCAGTGAGCATCGCCGGGTCGACATGGAAGCGGTCCGCGGCCTCCAGGCCGACGATGCCCAGGGTCGCTCCGTCCATGACCGCGATCAGACAGACCAGGGCCCCGGTGCCCCAGACGACGAGAGCGCGGACGCTCACGCGGTGCTCGTTGCCGCTCCCGGTACGCTCCCTCACGGGTCCGTAACCTCTCCGTGGCCATCCGGTCGATCCGTCCCCTTCAGGGCACCAGAGGACGTGGGGGGGGGACCGAGCCCTCCGATCGGTCCGTCGTCCGGATGACCGCTGGGGCACCCTGCCGGTCGGACGGTTGCCCGATCGGGCGGTGTCAGCAGTGGTTGCCGGGCGCCGGCATCAGGCCGGAGTGGCGAAGCTCTGGGTCCACCAGGAGCCGCCGGTGGTACTCACACCGACTCCGATCTCGGTGAAGGCGCAGTTGAGGATGTTGGCCCGATGGCCGGGGCTGTTCATCCAGGCGTCGATCACGGACGCGGCATCCCGCTGTCCCGTCGCGATGTTCTCGCCGGTGCGGGACCAGCGGTATCCCGTGGCCGCGATGCGGTCAGCGGGCTGGGAGCCGTCGGCGCCGGTGTGGGACATGGTGCGGGACGCCGCCATCCCGTCACTGTGGCTTTGGGCAGCCTTGGTGAGGGAGGCATCGGGCTTCAGAGCGGAGCACCCGGCCGCGGCGCGCGCGACGTTCGTCAGGCGGATGACCTCCTCGGCCTGGCCTCCGGGGGCGGTGGCGGGGGTGGTGCGCGCGGCACCCCGCGTGTCGGCCGACTCCGCTGAGAGGACCTTGCCGGGCGTCGGGGCGGGGAGCTTGGAGGGAGTCGGTTTCTTGGTCGTGGGCTTGACGGCGGTTTTCGAGGGCTTCGGTGGCTTCGGGAGGACGGGGGCCGGCGAGGGTGCGACCTTGGACGGAGCAGGCCGGGCAGGGGCGGAGGGCGGAGCGGTGGGCGCGAGCGGAGTGGGACGGGGTGAAGGTGGGGTGGCGGGCGCGGGCAGGGTGATGTCAGAGGACGAGTCGAACCCCGGGGAGGCGGGAGCGGACCCCACGTGGGCGGTGGCCCGCAGGCTGTCCGAGGAGGGCATGAGGACGTCCGACCCCGCTACGCACGCCGCTGTCAGGGCAAGCCCTCCCATGCCGACCGCTGCCGCCCTGGCGCGCGACCGGGCGAGGGCAGGCGACCGTCGGTGGCGGCGATTGGCACGGTGTCTCACCCGGGGTCTCCTAGGACGGGCGCACGAGAAGGTTCGACGCCCAAAGCACAGGCACTCCCGTTCGCGTTTGCAACTCCCTGGAGAGTCTACGTTCCTGTTCGGCTCAGCGTGTCGCTGCAAGCAGACCTTAGGGAGAGCCTAAGGTTCCGTTCGGGTCGCGAACATGTCCATGTGCGTGACGGCGATCCGACAATCCGCTCGGGCATCGACATGGGGCGGTCAGAGACTGCCGGTGGGCCTGAGGGGGAGGGTGGCGACGGCCGCGGTGCCGCGCGGATCGCGACGGTCCAGCGTCAGCCGCCCGCCCGCCTCCTCCAGCCTGATCTGCTGCGAGCCGAGCCCGATGTGGCCGTTCTCCACGCTGTGGCGCACGGCGCCCGCCGGGATGCCGACTCCGTCGTCGAGGACCTCCAGTCGGGCCTGGTCGCGCTCCACAATCAGGTTGACGTCGACACGGGTGGCACCGGCGTGCTTGACAACGTTGGCGAGCAGTTCCCGTGCGCAGTGGTACAGGATGCGGTCGAGTTCCCTGCCGAGGGTCGGTACCGCACACGTGACGCGCGTGGTGAAAGCCGCACGGTCGCCGGACCGGGCCGCGAGGTCTCGCAGCGCCTTTTCCAGGCCAGCCCGTTCGAGCACTTCCGGGTGCAATTCTGTTACCGTCAAGCGGAGTTGGCGGGACGCCTCGTCCAGTGCACCATCGGCGCGCCGCAGTGCGTCCAGCCGCGCGGCCTCGAAGTCCGCGGCGGCCTCCTCGATGTCGAGCCGGGCAGCCAGGACCCCTTGCAGGGGGCCGTCGTGCAGGAACTCCGACAGGCGCCGCCGCTCCCGGTCCTCGACCGACATGACCTGCGCGAGGAGTCGTTTGATTTCCGTCGCGAGCGTGCCGATCGTGATCACCCTGGACTGCTGGATTCTGGACAGGGCGGTACAGGCGAACCCCACGAAAGCAAGCAGAGCCGAGTGGACCAGGATGATTCGGACCTTCTCCGTCGAGTGCAGGTCACTCCACGCCACCGCACCGAACGTCAGCGTGGCGGCCGCCGTGGCGGCCGCGGTGATACGCGGGTTGAGCTGGAAGGCAGCCAGAACCGGGACCAGGACGTACAACTGTTCGGCGAGGAACGGAGACGTCCACCGGCGGGCGGTGATGACCCCCGTCGACAACACCAGGGCGGAAAGGGCTGCGAGGTCGACGAGCGGTGTCAGCCAGATCGAGGGCAGCCGGTCCCGCAGCGCAGCCACGAACAGAGCCAGGCTCACGGCGCAGTACGCGCCGGCGATCGAGAGGGAGAGCACCGGGTGCACCGGCGACTTCACAAGGATGCTCAGCGTGATGAGCACCGCCAGGACCAGGCGAAGGCCGCATTGTTGGCGCAGGGCCACGGCCAGGTAGGCGGAGAGGACGCCCCGGACGGTCGCGTCCTCCGTCGGGCGCGCACCCGTCACGGGGATTCCGAGCGATTCGACGAATCGTCGATCGAACATGGCCGGGACGCTCCCCACTACACCAAGGGCGAACCCCGTCGGCCGCCGCTCGGAGTGTATTCGGGATCATCCGGTGTACCGGCCCGGACGCGCGGGCCGGGGTTCAGGGGGCAGGGGGCGGTCCCAGTCCGTCGGCGAGATCCCCGAGCGGGGGCGAGGTGTCCTCGGCAGCCTTCAAAGGGATACGGACCTCGACGACGGTCCCGGTTGGGGTGTTCTGGCGCACCACGAACGTGCCGCCGACGCCTTCGACCCGGCTGCGGTGCGAGCTGATGCCGATATGGCCGGAGGTGAGCTTCTTCCGCAACGTCGACGGGTGAATCCCGACGCCGTCGTCAGCCACCTCCAGTCGGACCCATCCGGGTTCCTCGTCCTTTGCGAGGACGACCGTCACATGGTCCGCGCCTGCGTGCTTGACGACGTTACTCAGGAGTTCACCCGCGGTGCGGTAGAGGAGCCGGTCGACCTGACCCGCACTGTGGATACCGCACCGTACGTCGACCCGGAACCGGCCCCTGGCCGCGGCCTGCTCGGCGAGGCCCCGCAGGGCGGGGGCCAGCCCGCGGGTCTCCAGAACCTCCGAGTGCAGGACGGTCACCGAGGTCCGCAACTGCGCGGTTGCGTCGCGCAACATCCGGTCGGCCTCGTCCAGTGCCTCGCTGGGGTGCTCGTCCGCCGCTTCCTGGATGAAGTGAAGCGCTGCGTACACCGTCTGGAGGACACCGTCATGCAGGGTTTCCGCCAGTTCGTCGCGTTCCCGCTCCTCCGTGGACATCACCCTGGCCAGTAGCCAGGCACGGTGTTGCAGCAGATCGCCGATGATCTTGACGCGTCTGCCCTGGATGCCGGAGAGCAGGGCGCAGCCAAGCCCGAGGAGCAGGATGTACAGGCCCTGCATGAGGGTGGACTTCCAGTACGGGTTCGCGCCCCAGTTCTGGCCGAAGCCGACGCTGAGCACGTACAGCACGGCCGCCGCGAGGGCCACAATGAGGGTGACGCGCGGCTCGAACTGGAAGGCGGCCATGATGGAGATGAAGAGGAACGCGTCGTCGATCAGCGTGGATGACCAGCCCGGGTCGGTGAAGTCGCCGGTGACCGCGAGCAGCGCGGTCAGCGCCACGAGGTCGGCCACGACGAGCATGGCGGGGCGGATCTGCAGGCGTTCCCGCCAGGCCCATACCAGGACCCACACGGTCCACGCGCCGTAGACCGCGACCAGAGCGGCGGAGGCCGCCTGACGTTGGAGTGGCGGAAAGACCATCAGTTCTGCGACGATGCCGAGAATCACGGCGGCCCGCAGCACCGACTGCGCCTTGAGGGCCAGTCGTCGCTGCTGGAGCAACGACAGCTCGGGGGCTCCGGGGATCGAGGAGGGGTAGCGGTGCGCCGGTGCGAGCGTCTGCAACCAGAAAGACTTGAGGGGGCCCGCACCCGACATTGCTGACGCGTCCATGATCCTTCCACGTTAGCACCGGCTGGTTGAGCGGGCATCTCCGCGGAGCCCGGCAGGGCGGGCGATGGGGCAGTTCCCGGACCTCCGGCGTGCCCGGTCGGCCGGGGTGGCGGACGGCATCCCGTATCAGGATGACGCGCAGCGGGACGGGCGCGTACACACGTGCGCCGCGGCCCCCACATGTCATGCCACAGCCCTGTTCTCCCCGCCGAGGTGACACTTCCATATCTCGTACGTCCCGCCCCGCCCCGCCCTGCCCGGTCCGGTAGCGCGCTCCGCCCGGATCGGATCGCTGGCCGCGTTGTCGGCTTCGTTCCTCGCCATCGCGCCGGCCGCTTGGGCCGAGACGGTTCCCACGGCGGAGTCGGTCGTGGTGGACACCGCCATCGACGGCAAGAAGGAAGTAGTGGCGGCCCCTGGTAAGGAGATGGAGGTGAAGATGATCGTGACCGCCCTGACGGCGAGGCCGGACCCCCAGGTGTGCCGGGCGTCCACCGTGTACGCGCTTCCCCAGGGTTTCGAGTACGTACCCGGATCACTGGTGCTCGACGGCCGACCGGTCACTGACGCGAGCAACGACGATTGGGGGGCGTACGACCAGGCCAAGCGCCTGGTCCGGGCCACGTTCTCCTCCGAGGCGCCCCAGTTCTATCAGAACGGCTGTCTGTACAAGGACAAGCCGGCCACGCTGGCCTTCAAGGTGAAGGCTCCGGACGCCATGGCCGATGACCAGGTGATCGCTCCCGAGGTTCCGTGGGCGGACTGGTCGAGCGGGTCCAAGCCGGTGGAGTTCACCGCCCGGGACGCGAAGCCGCCCGTGATCAGGGCGGCCGCCGACCTTCGGGTGACCGGTTCGGTCGCAGCCGCCGCCAAGGCCGGCGGGGACCTGGAGTACCGGGTCAAGGTGGAGAACCGGGGCCCGGCCAAGGCCCGCACCGTCGTCCTCACGTCGGCCCTCCCGCACCTGGCCGACGGCACGGAGGCCGAAGCCGCAGTCGCGCTGTCCGCAGGAGGCACCAAGGACTGCCGGGTGACCGGCTCGCAGGTGTCCTGCGCCGTGGGCGATCTGGCACCCGGGACCTCCGCCGAGCTGCGGGTGGGTTACCGGCTCTCCACGGAGGCGGCGGGCCGGACCCTCGACCTCTCGACGAAGGCGGAGACGGAGAGTCCGGATCTCGACCCGGGGACCAACGTCTGGCAGGCGCGGGCGGAGGTACCCGCCGCTCCGAAGGACGGTGAAGGGGGCGGCGATGGCACGCCGAAGGCCGATCCGTCCGCCACGCTGACCCCCAACCCGAGCGGGTCCCCGTCCGCGAGCGCCTCGCCGAGCCCTAACGTTTCCCCGTCGGACAGCAAGGCGCCCGAGGACGGCCCCGGCGAGTCCGAGGCGGACGCGGGCGGCGACGGCTCCCTGGCGGACACCGGCAGTCAGGCCCTTACCCTGGCCGGCGCCGCCGCGGTGCTGGCCGGACTGGGCGGCGGAGCGGTGTACGTCGCCCGCCGTCGGCGGGCGACGGCCTCCTCCGAGGACTGACGACTCCGCCAGGAGGGCGGGCGGGCCGAACGGCCCGCCCGCCCTCTTTCGCGTGCCCATGGACGAGAAGCCCGAGCTGGTGCGATGGAGAGCCCCGGGTATTCCACGCCCGCGCGCCGGGGCCGCTGCGCGGGCGGCCGGGTCCAGCGAGGTGGGCCGGTGAAAGGGGCCGGGCGGGGGCGACGCCACCGGGCCGCAAGGACCGATCTGCGGGGCTGCACACGACGTGTGCCGGTGCGCCGTCAGTCGGCGGAGGCTCGGCGGCGGCGCCAGACGAGGACGCCCGCGCCGGCCGCCAGCGAGGCCGCGGCGATGCCCGCGAGGGCGATCACCTGGCTACCCGTCGATGCGAGTACACCTCCGGTGGCACCGCCGTCCGCCGCGTCCGATGTGGTCGTGTCAGATGGGGCGTCACCGCCGGACTCAGGGCTGCCGGCACCATCGTTACCGCCCGTCGGGGCACCGGGGTCGGCGTGGTCGGTCCCGGGATCCTCGGCCGGGGTCGGCTCCTCGGAGGGGGGCGGCTCTTCGCCTCCCTGTCCGGCCTCCACCGGGACGGTGATGCTCTCGCAGACCACGCCGTCGCAGGGGACCGGGTCGGGGGTGCGGGACGTCAGTTCCAGGACATCGAAGTAAAGCTCCTCGGGGCCGGAGGCCCGGAAGTCGATCGACAGGTCCTTGCTGCCGCCCGACGGCAGGTCGCCCACCGTCCACGTGCCGGTGTCCGCCGTGAAGCCGCTGTCTTTGCCGGTCTTGACATCCGTGACGTTGCCCGGCAGGCCGATCACCACCTTGGCTTGGTGGGCCGTGGACGGACCGTTGTTGGTCACGATCACCCGGACCGTGCCGGTACCTCCTTCCTTGACCGGATCAGCGGGCGGCGTGAGGGCGACGGTCAGGTCCGCTGCCTGCTGGACGGTGGTCGTGGCCGTGGAGCGGTGATTCTGTGCGGGTTCACCTGTGCCGGGGCCGTCCTCGTCGTAACGGTCCTTCGTGGCAGAGCCTGTCACGGTCGCGGTGTAGACGAGGGTGTTGCGGTCCGCGGGCGCGGTGCCCTTGACGATGAGCTTGGCGGTCCCCTGTCCCTTGAGCTCCGGGATCCGCCATGAGCCGGTGTCGGCGTCGAACGTACCGGCCGCGGTCTCCGTGGCGAGCCGGACCATCCCTTCGGGCAGGGTGTCGGTGACCACCACGTCGTGGGCCTTGGACAGACCCTCGTTCTTGAGGGTGACGGTGTACTCCACGACCTCGCCGGGACGGGCGTCGGCCTTGTTGGCGACCACGGCCACCTTGAGGGCTGCCTCCTGGGCGACCTTGGTGCCGAGGGCCGCCGCGTTGTCGTCCCGCTTGGACTCCGGTGTCGCGGTCAGGGCGGAGGCCGTGTGGTGCAGGTCGTTCTGGTCTGCGGGAGCCTTGCCCAGCAGGGTGAGCTTGGCGGTGCCGTTCTTCGGCAGTTCGGGGATGCGCCACGTGCCGCCGGTGGGGGAGTGTTGGAAGGTACCGGTGCCGGGCGTGGCGTGGATGCCTTCGGCCCGGACGGTGTTGGCGACGACGACGTCCCGGGCCGGGGAGGGACCGGCGTTCTTCACGATGACCTCATAGGAGAGCTCCTCCCCCGGTTTGACCTGCCCGCCGCCCAGCAGCTGCATGGAGACGGCAAGGTCGGCCTCGTGTTCGACAGCGTCGGTGAACGACTGCCGGTTGTTCGTGGTGTCGGACTCGGCACTGGTGGTTGACACGGTCGCCGTGACGGACAGCGGGGTACCGGCCTTCCAGTCGTCCGCGACGCTACCGGTGAAGCGCACCTCGTGCGTGGTGCCGGCGGCGATGTTACCCAGGTCGCAGGCGACGCCTCCGGCGCCGGCCGGCGCACATTCCTGGCCGCTGGTGGTCCGGACGTTCGCGAGCCCGTCGGGCAGTTCGAGCACGAGCCTGGTCTTCGCGGCCTCCTGGGCTCCGGGGCCGTTGTTGTGGACCTTGACGGTGAAGTCGACGTCCTTGCCCGCGACGGGCTTGGCGGCGAAAGCACCTTCCAGAGCCAGGTCGGTGGTGGCGAGTAGGACCCGGGTGGTGCCGAGCGCCTCGGGCTTGGTGGTCTGGCGGTCCGGTATGGGCTGCCACTGGTAGGTGAGTTCCGGTGCGATGGTGAAGTCCGCGCCAGGCGCCGCACCCGCGACCTTGAGCGAGTAGGTGACGCTGTGCCGGTCGCCGGCCTGGGTGGTTCCGCCGGCCCCGTCGTTCGCGCCGCTGCCGAGCCGGACGGTGAGAACGCCGTTCTCCACCTTGGCCCGCGCGCCGACGCCCTGTCCCCCGACACGGACGCTGTCCGCCACGTACTCGACTCCGGTCGGCAGCGCCACGCGGTACACCGCGTCGTGCAGGTCTTCGCCCTTGACATGGGAAAGGTCAGTGGTGACCTGGAAGGTACTGTCGGTGTGGACGACAGCGGGGGCCGAGGTGCTACCGGTAACGTGGGGTTCGGGCTCGAAGCGGAGGTTGTCCAGGTAAGAGGTGCGCAGGTTCTCGGTGCCGAAGTGGAAGGTGGTCTTCGTCTGGCCTTCGGGTATCTGGTAGACGCCGTAGTACTCCTTCCACCCGTCCTGGCCACCGAAAAGGGGTTCGCCGACACGGCCGTTCAGGGGAATCACGCGCTCGTGGGAGCCGTCGGACTTGCTGCCGTCGCCCAGACCGATCCAGTTGCGAGTCATGTAGGAGCCACTCTGCTGGGTGGCGCGCCACACGTATCGTGTGCCGGGTTCGGTGTCGACGGTCTGGCTGACCGATCCCTCGATGCAGGTGGCCAGTCCCACGAACTGATCACCGGAGGCGGCCTCAGGCCAGACGTCTGTCATTTTGCTCGGCACAACTGCTCCGCTGCAGCCGCCGCCCTTCCACCCAGGCAGCCCGCCAGCTCCGTCGAACGGCTGAGCGTATTCGGCCTTCTTGTCCTCGAAGTCGCCGTTCTCCAGGGTGGGCGCTGAGGCGGCTCCGCCCGCAGCGGCGGCGCTGCCAGGGGCAGCGTACTGGAAGGTCAGTGAGGCGAGGGCCGCTGTGGCGACACCGGCCACAGCGGAGCGGCGCGGCCGCCGCCGGTTGGTCTTGGTCACTTCGGAGACTCCTGATCACGGGCGGAAACGGTTCCTCCATTGTCGGAATCGGCGCGGAGGCGATCACGGGCCGCACGGTCAGCCTTGCGGGCAGCGTGCTGCACTCCCGCCCTCCGAGCTTCAAGAGGTGAGTCGGTCCTCCGATCGTCCCAGGCTGTCTGGCCGGCCGGGGGAGGCGACCATCGCCTGGCGCGGCGACGACCAGCCCCTTTGACGCGTGACCCGAGTCACACGAGAGAGCGGGGCTCGTCACGCTGACTCGACCTTCGCGCTCTGCCGGCTCCGGTGTCGGCGCAGCTCAGAGCCATGTGCGGGGATCCTGAGGTGAGTAGGCGCCGTGCTCGCGTCGGTGCGGGGCCGGAGCTCGGGCTCCGACCAGCGGGTGTCACAAGGCGGATAGTGGAATGAGGACGCGAGAGCTGCCGACTCACCCGCGGCGCAACGGTCACGTCACCGGTTCCCTGCGCCTCCGTTCGGTCTTCCCCCCGTTCTGCCATTCACTTTCGGTTTCTCGCATTCCCCGCTTTCCCCTGAGAGGTCTCGCATGTTCCCCAACTCCGTTCGGCCTGCGGCCGCCACCAGGAAGTCCGTCATCGGCGCGCTCGTCGCGCTCGGCACCGCCGGGGGCCTGCTCGCTTCCGTGCCGGCCCACGCCTCCGCCACGGAAGCGGCGCCGGCGGCCTGGGCCGGTGTGCACACCGCCGTTGCTCCCGACGCCTCGTACAAGCAGTCGTTGTACAAGGGTGCCGATGGCAAGGCGAGGTTCGTGTTCACCCCGACCGACAAGGAGGCCACCACACTGGTCGACGTCCACTACACCGTCAAGGGCGCACCGGAGGGGCAGCAGAGTCTCCGGATGCAGCGCCAGGGCGACGGCAGTTGGGTGCTGTCGGGACCGCGGGCCGACGCCGACTTCACTTACCACTACACGTTCGGAGACACCCGACTCGTGCGGGACACCGCCGTGTTCGGCAAGGACGGCAAGCCGGTGACCGGCGACCCGACCACTCCCCCGTCGGCGGACCCCACCGAGAAGACCTTCCCGTTGCGGGTGGTGAACGAGACGGGCAAGCCCTCCGAAGAGGTCTACCTGACCGTCATCGGCCAGATGACGCCCGGTCACTACTCCTACATGGAGGCCGACGGCACCATGCGTCCCGTCCATCCGGCGGACGTCAACAGCAGCGACGTGTACCGCAAGGACGGTCGCGCCTACCCTCGGATGTCCTTCAAGCTCTCCGAGGCCGCCAAGGACCTGAGGCTGCCCGAGCACCTGGAAGGCGGCCGGATCTACATGTCCCTGGGCCACCCCATGTACATGGACGCCACCGACGGCGACAAGGGGTACCAGCAGCCCGACCCGGGGAACCCGTCGGACCCCAACCACGAGACCAAGTGGGACTTCTACGAGTACACCTACCAGCACGGAAAGGTCTCGTTCGGTGGTGACACCACCCAGGTGGACGGCTTCGCCATCCCGATGACGGCCCAGCTGGTCCAGGAGTCGTCGAAGTACGACAAGATGGTGGGCATCAAGGCGTCGGCGGAATCAGTCGTCGCCGGCTACAAGGCGACCGTCGGGGATGCCTTCAAGGGGCTGGCGGGCAAGGACCGCATCACCGCGCCGCGCACCTCCGCCGAGTTCAAGCCGGGCGGGAAGTACGCGGACTACTTCGCCCGCACGGTGACCACCGCGTGGGACGCGTGGAAGGCCGGGTTCGAGCTGAAGCCGGCACCCGGCATCGAGTTCAAGGGCAAGGTGGAAACCGACGGCAAGCTGCACTTCACCAAGAACGGTGGCGCCCCGAACGTCCTCGACAAGCCGTCCACGGCGGACATCATGGCCTGCGACGGCGCGCTGGCGAACGCTGGCATGACCCAGGACGCCAAGGACCTCGGGGCCCAGGTCTGCGCCGCCTTCAACCGCGGAGTCGCTCTGAACACCAAGGACGGGGGTACGCTGTACGACTGGTCGGACCCGGCGAAGTACTACCCGAAGGGCGGTACTTACAACGACTACGCGGCCTACTTCCACGACCGGAAGGTCAGCGTGGACGGCCTGGCATACGCCTTCGCCTACGACGACGTGCACGACCAGAGCTCGGTGGCGATCCTGCCCAACAACGACGCTCCGACCAGCCTGACGCTGACCCTGCACTGACCGGGAGCCGGGCGGTGTCAATCCCCTGGTTTCGTAGAGACCTCTCCTATGCGGCCTGGCACCTCTGGTCTCTCTTCTTGCGTGCTTCGGTGATGGTTCGTTCGAACTCTCCTCCGGCGGCAGGCCGCCGGCCGCGCTGTGCCTACGTCGCGGGTTGTAGAACCCGGTGATCCAGGTGGCGTACGCCTCTGACGTGTACTCACTTCCCCTGTCGCTGTGGAAGATAGTCCCGTCCCTTCGGCCGCCGCGCGCCGCGGCGGCCATCTTCAACGACGCCCCGACCAAGGCCGCGTCATGGTGCTCGCCCATGGCGTAGCCGAGGCAACGGCGCGAGAACGCATCGATGACCGTGGCCAGATAGATCTTGCCCTCGCCGGTCTCGATCTCTGTCATATCGCCGTACCAGAGCACGTCCGGGGCCACCGCGTCGAAACGGCGATTCACCAGGTCAGGGGCAGCCTTCCGCTTGCCCTGCCGGGTCAGCGACCGCCGCCTGGGCGGCTTGCGGCCCTGCAGACCGAGCTCGGCCATGATCTCCGCGGCCGTGTTCACCGACACCTGCCAGCCCTCCGCCCACAGGTCCAAAGTGATCCTCGGCGAGCCGTAGGTGCCGCCGGACTCCGTGAAGAAGTGGATGATCCGCTCCTCCAGCCTCGCCCTCCTGACCTCGCGTTTCGTCGGCTCGTCGGGGCGTCGGCGCCATTTGTAGAACCATGCCTCGCTCACCCCGACCACCCGGCAGGACACCCGGTGCGGGACGCGATGCTCGACCCTCTGGTTACCGATGAAGGCGACTACCGCCTCCGGGGCGTTCTCGGTCACTTCACCCAGAGGGCCATCCATCGCTTGAAGACATCACGCTCCATCTCCAGCTCCCGGATCCGCTTGTTCCTCTCCCCTATCTCCCGGCGCAGCCGCTCCAGCTCGGCCCGCTCAGCCTCCCGCCAACGCGATCGACCACCACGCGTGGCACCGCATCGCCCGATGGCTCCTCCGAAAACACGGCATCCGCCGAAGCCAGCTGCGGCGCTTCTGCGACCACGGCTGGAGGTTCGCCGACGGAGAGGTGGCGTTCACCGGCGCATCCAGCGTCGCGATCGTGCGCTACCGCTACCGCGGAGCACGTATCCCGACTCCGTGGACCATCGAACCCGCAGCCCGCAGAGGCTGACCACCGGGAAAGACATGTGGAGAGCCGGATGCGGTGAAAGTCGCACGTCCGGTTCGGGCCGGCGGCTCGGGGAAACGGAACAGCGGCAACGCAGTCACCGCGCCCCGAGCCGACCGCACATGGTCACCCGCGACATCAACTGCATCTGTGGTCACTCCCGGATGGCAATCACGCTGAGCACGGGCAGCGGAGAGGAAGACGCCTTTCAGAGGATCCAGCGGGCGCCCAGCGTCCGGCTGCGCTCGCGAGCCGCGTCCAGGACCTCGGGGTCCGCTATGGCCTTCGGCCGGACCACGACGTCCACCTCGGCCGGGGTTAGCAGGGACCGGGAGAAGACGATGACGGCCCAGGTGTCGTAGGCGCCGAGCTCGGCGACGCGCCAGATGCTGGTCAAAGGTGCGAGCAGGCCGCTGCCGCGCCAGCGGAACTCCGGGCCCGTCGCACCCGTCCGAAGGGTGTCCACCCCCTTGATGGAGCGGGTCCGGCCCCGCACCTCGTACGTCACGTTGTCCGCCAGGCGCGGGGCGCCGTCGGCGGCCGGCGACAGCCAGGCGTACGTGAATCGTGGTCCGGTGCGCGAGCCGCGCGTCCACATGGGGAACGTGGAGGAGACGATCCGCCAGGTACCGCAGAAGGCGTCGAGGTCCAGGGTCGGATCGGTCATGGCGATGCGTCCTTCCAGGGCTTGTTCACGAGGCTGCACCCCTGACCCACGCGCTCCAGGGGAGGTTCCAATCGCTGAGGCCGTTATCCGGGGAGATCGTACGGTCACCTGAGTTCTTCACCACGACGACGTCTCCGACCAGGGAGTTGGCATACAGCCATGCCGCGGGGGTCGTCTCTGTAGCGCCGCCCTTGACATCCGCCAGGCCGATGCAACCGTGACTGGTGTTCTTCTGGCCGAACACGTTCGTGGGCGCCCAGTAGTTGCCGTGCACGAACGTGCCTGAATCACTGAGTCGCATGGCGTGAGGGACGTCCGGGATGTCGTAGGCGGGCTTGCCGTCCTCGTCGAGATAGCCGACGCTGCTGCCGTTCATGCGCATCTCGTGGTGCTTCTCGGAAATGACCATGGTGCCGTTGTAGGTGGGGCTCTCGGGGGCACCGGCGCTGATGGGGAGGGTACGCAGGGGCTTGTCGTCGCGTACGACCTGCATCGTCTTCGCTGCGGCGTCGACGGTGGAGATCTGGGCTCGGCCGACGTGGAAGGTGCTGGTGCGGCTCTCGTCGCCGCGCAGACCGGGCCCGGCGGTTACGCCCCGGAGATCCATGTCGACGGTGATGTCGCTGTCCGCCTTCCAGAAATCCCGGGGGCGGAAGTCGAGGCGCTGGGAGCCGAACCAGTGGCCGACGGCCTTCTGCCCTGAGGTGGAGGTGACGTGAATGGCGGCGGCGACCCGAGCACGGTCGGTGACGGGCTTGTCGAAGGTGACGGAGACCGGCATGCCGACGCCGACCGTGGTGCGGTCGCCGGGGACGAGGTAGCCCGTCAGGACGCCGGCGGGGCCCGCCGTGGTGAAGGTGGTCCGTTGGGTCAGGGACCGGCCGTCCGGAGCCTTGCCGGTGGCGTCGATCCGGTACACGGTCGCGGCGGCCAGAGTGGTGGTTGCGGGTCGCCAGGTCGTGTGGTCCTCGCTGAAGGTGCCTCGCAAGGTGTGGCCTCCCGCAGTACGGCCTCCGGCCACGGTGGTCATGGTGACTGCGGTGAGCGTGCCGTGGTTCACGGTGACGCCCGGCGTCCCCGTGGTCGGCACGTTACGGGAGCCGTCGCCCGGTGTGATCGTCAGCAGGGGACGGGTGTCTTCACCCTGCGCCGCCGCGGCGGGACGCGGCGGGCTCGGTGCCGGCGTGGCGGGTCCGGCGGCGTGGGCGACCGAGGGGAGGAGGGCGCCTGCGGCGAGGGCGGCGCTGGTCAGTATCAGGTGAGGGGCTCGAGTCCTCATGCGCGGGTCCTCCGTCGGCCGTGCGGTCGGGTGCGGCCGCGGTTCCGGCCGTCGTCTATCGATCCTCTCGGCGCAGGCCGGAGGGGGGATCCGCCGTTGGAGTCCGGGCCCGGGGGACCCGCGCGCGACGATCAGGGGGGGGCGATCGGGGGAGGAGGTGGAAAAGCCACCGAAGCCCGGGGCGAGGTGAGTCGAATACGGCCGGGTCAGCGGGGCGGCGCGGGGTAGTACAGGCGGACGGCAGTGTCCGGCAACACCGTCGGCACGTGCCGGACGCCGCCGCGGTCTGCGCGGTCGCATGGAGGTCGGCGTCGGCGAACAGCCGACGACGTCCTGGACGTAACGGGCGACCCGGGGCGTCCCTCACGGTCTCGCCGGGGTGCCGGCCCGCCACCGCTCGCTCACTCACTCGCAACAGGGCACACTGAGACAGCTCAGGGGCCTGCGAAGGGATCTGCCGATGAGCACGATCAGCGAGGCGACGGGCGTGGCACTGGGTTGTGCCTGCCTGCTCGTTTTCACCCTGGCCCCGGCTACGGCGGGCCCCTCGCCGCTTCGAGGGGCGACACGCCCCGCAAGCCACGCCGAATGGCGCGCCTGCAATGACGGCGGAGGCGCGAGCGGTGCCAAGGGTTTCGATTGCGCCAGGGCTGCGGTACCGCAGGACTACGAGCACCCAGGCCGACGTACGATCAACTGACGGTGATCCGGCAGCGGGCGGCGGACCATGCCCGGAAGGCGGGCACGCTGTTCCGGAACCCGGGCAAGCCCGGCGGTGTGAGCGTGCGTGGCGGGCCGGCCCTTCCGGCTCCGTTCTCCGGCTGAGCGGCGGCTCGGACCTGCCGCCGCCGGGCCCCGGGCGGCGGCAGATCAGTACCAGTGGTGCTGCTGCCAGAACGCCCAGGCGGCCTCGGGGCTGCCGTAGCGGGAGTTCATGTAGTTCAGCGTCCACTTGATCTGGGTAGCCGCGTCAGTCCGCCAGTGCGGGCCCGCAGAGGCCATCGAGGTCGCGGGGAGGGCCTGGCCGATGCCATAGGCACCGCTGCTCGGGTTGACCGCGCGGGGGTTCCAGCCGGACTCGTGCGACACCACGTCGCTGAAGGCGGTGAACTGTCCTGCGTCCGGGATCATCCGCTGGGCGATCATCTGCGGGGTGCTCATGGGGGCCGCCTGCGCCGGTGAGGCGGCGATCGCTGCGGTGGCCGCACCCACCACGGCGGCGACGGCGGTCAGCGCGGTGCGGGAGCGGGCGAAGCGGCCGGACGGGAAACGCTGGCGGGGGGGCATCGGGCTGCCTTTCGGTCGGGGACTGGAGTGGGATCCGGCTTGTCGGCCGGTATCCCGAATTCACCGTGGCAGGGATCCGCCCGGGTTTCAAAAGGCCCGGAACGTACCCCCGTGGACCGTAGGCGACGCCTGCCGGCCCCATCGGCGGGAGCGCGCGCAGGCTCTTGGTGCGGGGCTCTGAGCGGGCTGACGTGCGCGCAGGTGATCTACGGGGCCGCTTCGTAGCGAAGAGCCGCGCTCCCCCGTTCAGGGGGTGCGATACGGACCCCCGAGCGGGGACGGTCGGCCCCTTAGACCAGCCGCTCCATGACCCTGAATCGCGGGAAGGCTACTGTGAGTGAGGATCGGCCGGCCCGTCGCGCCCTGTTCGTTATGCGGAGATATGATCGGAAAAAGTCGTGGCTATTGGGGTGGTTCCATGAAGGAACGCACGCGGGTGATCATCGCCGACGACCATCCCCTCTACCGGGAGGGCCTCAAGCGGGCCCTGTCTTGGAGCGACGCGATCGAGGTGGTGGGTGAGGCCGAGGGCGGACGTGCCGCCGTCACGATGATCAAGGAACTCATTCCGGACGTCGCGGTCGTCGACTACAAGATGCCTGACATGGACGGCATCGCCGTCACCCGCGCCGTCGCCCAGAGCGGAATGGCCACGCGGGTCCTGCTGGTCAGTGCGTTCGCCAACAGCGAGCTGGTCTTCCGGGCTCTGGAAGAAGGCGCCGCCGGATACCTTCTGAAGGACGCCAAGCGCGCCGAGGTCATCGAGGCGGTCGCACAGGCGGCGCAGGGCAAGACGGTGATCCCGCCGGAACTCGCCGGGGGCGTCGCCGACGAGATCCGGCTCCGGGCCCAGACCGCGGGCCCGGCCTTCAGCGAGAGGGAGCTGGAGGTTCTGAAGTACTTCGCCCAGGGGCTCAGCATTCCGCAGGTGGCCCAGAAGCTGTTCCTCGCACCGAGCACGGTGAAGACGCACGCCCAGCACGTCTACGAGAAGCTCGGGGTGTCCGACCGTGCCGCGGCGGTAGCCGAGGGGATGAGGCGTGGCCTGGTGGACTGAACCGGAGCCGATCGGCGGAGCGGAACTCGTCCGGGCCGAGAGCCGGTCGCCCGTGTGACGGAGGCGCCGGGCCCGGGACCGTGGAGTCGAAGGCGCGACGAGAGCGCCACCGACTCAGTGGAGTACCCATGGGCTGGTTGCAGGTAACGGTCATCGAGGACAGCACGGAGATCCGCCAGTTCCTTTCCTCCTCCCTCAGGAAGCTGAAGTACGAGGTACACGGCGTCTCGCGCGGCGGGGAGGGGTTGAGCCACGTGGCCTCCCGGGCCCCCGACGTGGTGCTGCTGGACCTGGGGCTTCCGGACATGGACGGTCTCGACGTGCTGAAGATGCTGCGGACCATGAGCACCGTGCCCGTGCTCGTGACCACCGCTCGGGACGACGACACCAACATCGTGCGCGCTCTCGACCTGGGTGCCGACGACTATGTGGTGAAGCCGTTCTCCGCCGAGCACCTGGACGCGCGGATCCGCGCCGTCCTGCGACGCAGCGGTGAGCGGCTCGAAGACACCTCGTACCGTATCGGCGAGCTGGAGATCCATCCGGCATCCCACACGGTGCTGCACCGGGGGGAGAGGCTGGAGATCAGACCGAAGGAATTCCGTCTGCTGGCCTACCTGGCGAAGCACGCCGGCCGCGTGGTCGGCAAGAACGAGCTGATCGCCGAGGTCTGGGACAACGCGTACGGCACCAGCGGGAAGACCGTGGACGTTCACCTGTCCTGGCTGCGCAGGCGGTTGGGAGAGACGGCGGCGGAACCCCGGTACCTGCACAGTGTGCGGGGCGTCGGCGTGAAGCTGTCGGAGCCGGCGTCGTGATGCGGCGGCGACTGGCCCTGACGAACGCGGTGACGGCCATGCTGGCCGTACTGCTGTGCGCGGTGCCACTGGTCCTGCACGACCGCGACGTACTCGGTTTTTTCGTGGTGGCGGCGGTCGCGCTGCCCTCGGCCGCCGCTGTGGTGGCAGACCGACTGGGGCGGTCCATCGTGCGCACGACCGCCCAACTGACCGACGTGGCGGACCGGTTGCGGCGCGGTGACCTCACCGCGCGGTACGAGGGCGGAGGACCCGCGGAGCTGGAACAGCTCGGACGGACGCTCAACACCCTCGCGGCCCGCATCGACGCGCTGCTCGTCAACGAGCGGGAGGCGCTGGCGGACCTGTCGCACCGCTTGCGGACCCCCATCACCTTGCTGATGCTCCAGGCCGAGGCGCTGTCCGTGGAGGAGGACGCGAACCGGATGCTGGCAGGTATCACCGATCTGAACGACGAGCTGACATGGATCATCCGGCGGGCACGTCACCCCATCTGCGACCGCAAGGCGACGACGGACCTCGCGGCCGTGGCGCACGAGCGCATCGAGTTCTGGGCACCGCTCGCCGAGGAGCAGGGGCGGGGGTGCGAACTGGACGTACCGGCCGGGCCGTGTACCGTGCTGGTACCGAAGACGGAGTTGGTGGCGGCGATCGACGCGCTGATCGAGAACACCTTCGCGCACACTCCCGAAGGCACGTCGATAAAGGCGGCGGTGGTACCCGCCGACGGGGCGGGGGCCGTGTTCGTCCTGGAGGACGACGGGCCCGGCTTCACCGACCTGCGGGTGCTCGACCGGGGCCACAGCACCGGCGGGTCCACCGGATTGGGCCTGGACATCTGCCGGCGGACCACGATCAAGTCCGGTGGACGAGTGGAGTTGGGTCGTGCGCATCCGCGCGGGGCCCGGGTCAGCCTGTTCTTCGGCGGCCCCCCGTCCGGATCCGTCCCGTTCCTGGCCTGACCGGCCGGCACGGCGAGAGAACGGCTCCGCGGAGCACGTGAGGTTGGTCCCTGGGGGTGGACGCCGGGTTTCATGCGACGAGTGACAGCGTACGTGTCGTGATCAGTTGTTGTTCGAACTCGGCTGGTGTGAGGTAGCCGAGCGCGGAGTGGCGAGGTGCCGGTTGTAGTACGACAGCCGGCGGAACCGCTCGTCGAGCCGGGCCTGTGCCTTCGAGGTCCAGCGGCGTCCGTGGAGCCACTCGCGCTTGAGGCCCTGGAAGAACGACTCGGCGAGCGCGTTGTCGTAGCTCGAGCCGACCCGGCCCATGCTGCGACGGATGCCGTGCCGGCGGCAGACGTCGGCGAAGGCGGCCGCGCTGGGCGCCCCTGTCCGTGTGGAAAACGACTCCGTGGACCCGGCCGCCGCGGGCGGCCACGGCCATCTCGATCGCGTCGGTGACCAGCGAGGTGCGCATATGGTCCGCGATCGACCAGCCCACGACCCTCCTCGAGCAGATGTCGATCACCGTGGCGAGGTAGAGCCAGGCCGTGCCGGCGGGTATGTAGGTGATGTCGCCGCACCTGGTGTTCAGCGTGTCCGCGGTGAAGTCGCGCATCACCAGGTCCGGCACGGGCACCGCGATCCTGGTCCGCTTCCTCTTCCGCAGGTGCCGGCCGACGATGTGATTGATCCGCATCAGCCGGGTGACCCGCTTGCGGCATGGACGCGCGGGGGCACCATGGGCACCCAGGTGTTCGGCGTGGATGGCGCGGATCTCGCTGTCGGTCCGAGCCTCCTCGGCCTGGCGCTCGGTGCGGACCTGCTCGGAGCCCAGGTGTCGGTAGTAGCCGGCGCGGGACGCCCCGAGCACCCGGCAGATCCGCTTGACGCCGAAGTCGGCGCGGTTGTCGGAGATGAAGGCCCAGCGGAGGGCGCCCACTTCACCTCCCGAGCGAAACAGGCGGCTGCCCGGCGCAGGATCTCGCGCTCCAGCCGCCACTCCTGCTCGGCCTTGAGCAGCCGGGCGTTCTCCGCCCGCAGCCGGACCAGCTCCTCGGCCGCGCTCCCGCTGCCGTCGCGGGCCTCAGGCACGGACTGGGCCTCGGCCTTGCGCACCCACGTCCGCAGCGACTCCGCGGTGATGCCGAGATCCGCGGCCACCGTCGCGTACGTCCGCCTCCCGGCCGTGGCGCGGTAGAGCGCGACCGCGTCCTTCCTGAACTCCTCCGGATACGGAGACTTACGTCCCACCCGGACATCCCTCCCTGGACCATCAAGATCCGTTGTCAGGGTGTCCACTCCAAAGGATCAGCCTCACACGGTCCACTGCCGTGCTCCGCGGAGCCGTTCGCCTGCCCCGGCCGGCTTGCGGCTCGGTCGCGGCCTCACCGCCACGTCGTCCGGGGTGAACCGGACGAGCGGAATGCCAGGCCGCACCGCCCGTTCGGCTCAGATGAAGCCCTCGCGAATGGCGTAGGCGACCGCGTGAGAACGGTTACGCAGTTGGAAGCGCGTGTTGATCGCGTGAAGGGTGTTCTTTACCGTCCGCTCCGAGTAGCACAGCTCGCTGGCGATCTCCTGCGTGTCGTAGCCGTGGGAAACGAGTCGCAGGACGTTGGTCTCCCGCTCGGTGATACCGGTGAAACGCCGCCCTCGCGGGCCGCTCCCCTCGTTCTGCAGCCGGGACAGCTGCTTGAGCAGGTGGCTGACCAGATCGGCCGGCACCGTGCCTGCGCCCCGACTGACCGAGGAGACAGCGTCGACCAGGGCGGAGGGGGTGGCGTCGCGCCGCCGGGCCACGCCCCGCACGCCCACCTGGGCCAGGGCCATGACGCACTCCTCGGTCAGGGTGCCCGCCACCACCACGATCCGCTCCACACCCCGGCCTCGGGCCTCGTGGACCATGCGCATCGCGGCGTCGTCGACGTTCTCGACAACCAGCAGGGCCACGGTCTCGGGGGTCGCCTCGGAACGTGCCACCAGGAGCACTTCCGGACGCTGCTTCAGCGAGGCGGTGACGCCCATCTCGGAGATGGCGTCGAGGGCCTGCACGAACACAGGGATCCTCTGAGGCATGACGGCTTCCCTTCGGTGGCGGAGCGCGGTTCACCCAGGAGTTCCCGGAATGATTCCGGGAACCGGGCCTGTTGACGTCTCCCAGTGTGGGAGACCCGGTGCTAACGGAACCCTAGAGCGGTCGGTACGCGAGACTGTCCGATCGGCCCCGCGGCGCAGTCCGCCGGACCGGCCGCGAGGGCAGATCAGGGCCGTACGGCTCCGCCGCCGGCGACGTCGGACCGCGCTGCCCCGGAGACTGCCCGGCAGCCCCTGTTCCGCGGCCGTCCGCCGCCGGATTGTCGGTGCATGGGTGTCATCGCATCGCTGGAGGAGCCGGACGGCCCGGTGGAGCCGGGTACGGAGAGCGTCCGCCTGCTCAAGCTCCACAACACCGGCCACGTGGTCGACACGTTCGTGCTGGACGTCTTGGGAGAGGCCGCCGGCTGGATCACCGTCCGCCCAGAGGCGGTGAACGTCTTCCCGGGCCAGGACGAGACGGCCGAGGTCGTCTTCACCCCTCCACGCGAGTCCGGGGTGGGCTGCGGACCCAAATCTTTCGCCGTCCGGGTGGTGTCCATGGAGGACACCGCGGGATCGACGGTCCAGGAGAGCACCATCGAGGTCGCCCCCTTCACGGAGACGGCCTGCGAACTCGTACCCCGCACCGTGCGCGGTCGCCGGACGGCCCGTACCCGCCTGGCGGTCGACAACTTCGGCAACGGGCCGGTGAGCGTGGAGCTCAGCGGCCGTGACGAGGACTCCGCCGTCGAGTTCCGCTTCTCCCCCGGCCACCTCGTCGTGGATCCGGGCACCACTCGTCTGGTCCCGGTGAGAATCCGGCTGAAGAACCGGTTCCTGACCGGGCCGCCCCGCTCTCTGCCGGTCGAGGTGGCCGTGCTGGGCACGGACGGCTCCTGCGAGCGGACCACCGGTGCAGTGGTGCAGCTCGCTCTGCTCCCCCGCTGGCTGCTGAAGGCGGGACTGTTCGCGGCGGCCGGCGCCGTCCTCGCGTTCACCGTCCTGCCCGGCGTACTGAACGCGGCGCCGAAGTCCCAGGCGGTGGCCGCGGAACAGACGGCCACGGCGCAAGCGGCGGCTCCCGAGCCCTCGCCCTCCGGTACTCCGGCCTCGGTGACGGGCCAGACGCCTCCGGCCGGCGCGCAGCCGGGTGCGCAGGGCTATGCGGCGACGACGGACGCGAACGGGACGGCGCACGGCTCGGCCACCGTGGGTCAGCCGGGAAGTGGTTCCGCCGGCGGTACGGCCGGAAGTCCGCAGACACAGGGACAGCCACAGGCCCAGGCGAACACGACGCCGGCCGGTACCGGTGGCGCCGCAGACCAGAACGCGGCGACCACCCCGCCACCTGCCCCCCGCCCCGCGCCCGCGCCCCCCAAGAGCGGAGCCGGCCCGGCGGCCCAGGACCAGGCTGCCTCGTTCGACCTCACCGCGAACGTGGCACCGACGGCAGCCGGTCGGTACTCGCTCTACAAGCACGTCGTCCCCGCCGGACAGACGCTCACCGTGGACCGCATCGCCCTGCAGAACCCCAACGGCAACCGGGGGAGTCTGGAGATCCGACGAGACGGCACACGCCTGCTCTACCGCGGGCTCAACACGCTCCAGTACGAGAACGTCAGCGCTCGGCACACCTTCAAGGCGGGTGAGGCGGTGGTCCTGGCGGTCAACTGCACGGCGAGCACCCGCGGCAGCTGTACGCCGAAGGCCTCGTTCTCCGGCACCGTCACCAGGAACTGAGGCGTCCGGCGGCGCCCGGCGCACACACATTCCCTACGTCCCGTCCCGACCCACCGTTCCCTTCTCACGAGACGGCCGGTCCCCACCTCGATCACAGGAGCCCCTTGTGCCTGCCAAACCCGCCGCGCGTCTCGGCGACCGGGTCACCGGAAGCGACCTCCACATCGTGCTCGTTCCCGCGCCCCCGGGCCCTCCGGTGCCCACCCCGATGACCTTCCCGGTCAACGCCGTTGTGACGGGAGGCTGTTGTGTCTCCGTCCTCATCGGGGGCCGGCCCGCCGCCACCGTCGGGTCCACCGCCACCCTGGTCCCGCACGTCCCACCGCCGGGGAGCGTCTTCCAGGTGCCGCCCACCCACACGGGAACCGTGCAGGCCGGCAGTGCCGGCGTGCTGATCGGCGGCAGAGCCGCGGCCCGGACCGGTGATCCAGTACAGACGTGCAGTGACCCCCTCCCCCAGCCCAACGGGCGGATCGTCCCGACGGCACCGGCCCCCCGCGTCCTGGTGGGGTGAAGCACCCTGACCGCCCGGGCCGTGCACGGTCCCGGGCGGTCAGTGCACGACAGCGCGACGACGAGCCCTGGAAACCGCCCTGGTTCGGCGGGGGCTCGTGTGCACGGTCGCGGTCGAGTCGGTTATCCAGGGTGGCCGGGGGTGCTTTCGGCGTAGGTGGAGAGGGCGTACCCGATCCTCGCGACGTCGCAGCCAGGTGCCGCGACCAGGATGACGCACGCCCCGCACCGCAGCAGCGAGGTGAACAGCACTCCGCCGGCCATCTCCACCACCACCTGGACGCCCTGGCCGCCGCGGAACAGCGTGCAGGCGCCCGCCGCGAGGGAGCAGAGACCCGAGGCGAGCGCGGCGAGCTGATCCGCACGATCGCGGGGCGTGCCCGGCGCGACAGCCAGCACGAGGCCGTCGCCGGCTCCCACGACGGCCTCGCGCACGTCCGGTTCCGCCGCTGTGAGCCGGGCGAGCCGCGCGCGGTGGTCCCACCCCGTGTCCCACGGAGCGGGCGCGCCGTGAAGGGCGGGGGGGACGGCCGGCCCAGGCGTCGCGGGTTCTGCGAGGGAACCGCGGGCGGGATCCGGGAAATGGGGGGTCATGCTTGCTCACTCTCTCGCTGGTTCGTTCATGGGCGCCGGGCCGTCGGGCTCACGCGGCGGGGGTGGAGGCCTGTCGCAGGGCCTGGCGGACGACTTCGGCGAGAACCCCGCGGACGTCGGCTCGTTCGCGGGCGTCGGCGTGCAACACCGGCACGGCGGGTCCCACGCCGAGCGCGGCGCGGACCGTCTCGACGTCGTGGGTGCGTCTCCCGTCGAACGGGTTGAGGGCCACGACATAGGGCAGCCCGCAGTTCTCGAAGTAGTCGATGGCACCGAAGGACTCCTGGAGCCGGCGGGTGTCGGCGAGAACGACACCGCCCACGGCGCCGCGCACCAGGTCGTCCCACATGAACCAGAAACGGTCCTGGCCCGGCGTGCCGAAGAGGAACAGGACCAGGCCTTCGTCGATGGTGACGCGGCCGAAGTCCATCGCGACCGTGGTGGTCCGCTTGGTGGAGTCGCCCGCCAGGACATCCTTCCTCTGGGCTGCCGTGGTCATCTGCGCCTCGGTGCGCAGCGGGCGTATCTCGGAGATCGATCCGACGAAGGTCGTCTTGCCCGCTCCGAAACCGCCCGCGATCACGATCTTGGCTGTCATAATGCGGCTCATCCCGCTTCAGCCACCTCTCTGTGTCTTCCGCTGCCTTGGGGTGTGCACTGCTCGCACGTGGGTCAGAGCCTGTTCAGACCGCGCAGAATGCGTTCGAGGAGCGCCGTGGATGCGCTGCCCTCGGCCTGCTCGTGGACGGTCAGCAGCGCCACGTCCGCGAGGTCAGCGATCATGACGCGGGTGATGCCCAGGGGCATGCCGAGAAGCGCGGACACCTCGGCCAGCGACTTCGGCTCGGCGCACATCCGGAGGATCACGTCGTGCTCGGGGACGGCGGAGGGACAGGGGCCAGGGCCGCCGTACCGGGACTGCACGAGGGTCTCGACGTGCAGCACCCGGCTGGGGGTGGTTCGTCCTCGGGTCAGTGTGTACGGTCGCGGGCCGAACGGGGTCTCCGCCGCCCCGTCCGCTCCGCCGGCCACCCTCACGTGACGGCGGCGGCGCGCGCGGTGCTGGGAGTGCGCCGGGCCGGAGTGAGGGCCGCGCCACACTGCGCGACCAGCCGGGTCATGTGGTATCCGAGGAAGCCCAGATCGCACTCGGCGCCCACGAGAACAGCGAGGACGGCGCCGTCGGAGATGGCGGTCAGCACGACGGTGCCGTGCGTCATCTCCACGATCGTGCGGCCGACCGGGCCTGCGCCCAGGACTTCGGCGCCGCCGAGGCCCAGGGCTGCCAGGCCGCTGGTGACGGCGGCGAGCCGGTCGGCCTCGCCGTCCTCTGGCTCCGCGCTCGCCAGCAGGATGCCGTCGGCGGACACGACGACCGCGGTGCGGACGCCCGCCACGCGGGCGGTGAAGCGGCTGATGATCCAGTCCAGCTCGCGGCCCCCGGCGGTGCCGGCCGTGCCTGCCGGGTAGGGATGGGTGCTCATGCGGTGGCCTCGCTTTCGTTGCTGTCCGGGGTCGCGTGCGCGCGGGCGATGCCGTCGTGCAGGGCACCGAGTCGGCTGCGGAGGCGGGCCGGGTCGGGGTGCGCGAGTGCGGGCGGGGGCGTGTGCGGTGCGCCGGGGGTGACGCTGCCGGGCAGGAGGTTGGCCATCGGCACGCGGCGGGGCAGACCCGAGGGATCGTGTGAGTGCTGCTGTGCGTGCTCGGCCGCGATGTCGACGGGCGTGCCGTCGCCCGCGTGGGGAGCAGGCGCCGCGGCAGGGATGCCGGTGGGTGCCCCGACGCCGGGACCGTAGGGGCGGCGGACCGTGGCCGGATCGACGATCGCCGGGTGGCCCGGCTTCGGGAAGGCTCCGGTCGCCTCAGCCGGCGCCGATGGGGCGGTGGCGGGGCCCTCGTACGCGGAGGGCGTGGCCGCGTACGGACGGGCGTCGGCCCCGGGCAGGGGGTCGGCCGCCAGGCCGGTCGGAATCCTGGGCAGGGAGGTCGGGGACCACAGGGCGGGCCGGCCGCCGGCGGCGGTCCGAGCAGCGGGGGGCTCCTGCTGGACGGGACCGGCCTGCCGCGCCTCCGCTTCGGCGTGCCAGGCCTCCTGGTCGGCGTGCCAGGCGACACTGGTCACCGCGGCGCGACCAGGGTGCTCCGGGTCGGCGGCGGGGGGACCGGAGTCCGGCGTGCCGAGGGGCGCGATGGCCGGCGCGGCCGAGGTGGTGGGCATGATGGGCGCGGCGGTGATCTCGCCGGTGTCCGGCTGCTTCTTCGCGGCGCGTGTCACCACCTCGGCAGGCAGGACGACCAGTGCCGATACGCCGGGGTCGGCCGGGCGCAGCGAGACCTCGATGCCGTGCCGCTTGGCCAGGAGGCCGACGACGTACAGGCCCATGTGCTCGGAGGCGTCCGGCACCAGGCCCTGCCTGTCCGTGAAGTAGCTGTTGACCTGCTCAAGGCGGTCCGGTTCGATGCCGATGCCGATGTCGCGGACCTCGATCAGCGTCCGGCCGTCCGGCAGGCGCTGCGCGCCGACCCGGACCTCGCTCTGCGGGCTGGAGAACATCAGGGCGTTCTCCAGGAGCTCCGACAGCAGGTGCACCACGTCGGACACGGCGTGTCCGGCGACGTTCACCGGCGGCAGCTGGACGTGGCCGACGCGTTCGAACTGCTCGACCTCGGACATCGCGGTGCGCACGACGTCGAGCAGACTCATCGGCGCGGCGGGCCGGGAGCTGGGGCGGCCCCCGGCGAGGACCAGCAGGTTCTCGCTGTTGCGGCGCATGCGGGCGGCGAGGTGGTCGACCTCGAAGAGCGACTTCAGCTGGGTGTCGTCGGTCTCGTTCTGCTCCAGGGTGGTCAGTACCGCGAGCTGGCGCTGGACGAGACTCCGGTTGCGGTGCGAGAGGTTGCGGAACAGCAGGCTGACGGACTCGCGGAGCCTGGCCTGGTCCTCGGCGAGCCTGACCGCCTCGCGGTGCACCTGGTGGAAGGCTTCGGCGACCTCTCCGATGTCGTCACCGGAATCGACGGCCGGCGGGGGCACCGTCAGGTCGACCTCGGCGGCGGACTTGTCCTTGAGTTCGTCCATGACGCGGGGGAGGTCGACGGCGGCGACACGCAGTGCCGCGGCGCGCAGTCGGCGCAGGTCCTCGGAGATGCCCCGGGAGACGGCGAAGGCCAGTCCGAGGGCGACCGCGATCAGGCCGGCGGTGAGCGCGGCGTCTATGACCGCCTGGGTCTGGGCGTCGTCGTACTCGTGCTCGCTCTCGGCGATCAGCCGGTCGGCGGTGGCGATGGCGAGACGGTCGAGCTGATCGACGCGGGTGCCGAAGTCGGCGTACCAGTCGGCGGGCAGTCGATCGCCCTTCTTGAGGTCCTCCGGTGAGGCGAGGAGGGCCTGGAGCCCGGCTTCGGCGGTTCCGGTGTCGGAGGTCTTGTTGATCCGTTCGTACGCCGCACGGTCCGTGGGGTCGGCGGCCATGGAGAACTCGCGCTGGGCCATGTCCCGAACCTTGACGGTGGCGAGGAGCGCGGCCTTCTGGTCGGTGGACAGCTTGCCCTCGTGCACGGCCTGGGACATCAGGGCGTGCTCGCTGGAGAGCATGGAGTTGGCGAGGGCCAGCGTATAGAGCGCCCAGCCCTGGGAGTGCGACTGGTTGAGCTGGCCGTCGAGCTCGTTGTCGATGCCCAGCAGGGGCATGATCAGGCCGAGGTAGGCGGTGTCGGCCTGTGATCCGGAAACGCCTCGGTCGACCATCGCCCGGATCTCGGGCAGCTTCGCCATGGACTGGGCGATGGCGTCGAGGTGGGTGCGGAGGCGGCCGGTCTGCTCCAGGTCGGCGGCCTGCCCGTCGAAGCGGCGCTGGAGAGCGTCGGTCGCCTCGCGGGCCTGGGCGAGGCCTGCGCTGCCGGCCGCGGAGGAGGCCTGCGGGTCGATGACCAGGTTGCGTTCCCGCTGCAGCTGCTGGATGAGTTCGGTGCCGGTACGGGTGAGCCCCGCCATGTCGTGGAACTGCTCGTACCGCCCGGCCTGATCAAGGGCGGCGCCGACCCGGGTTCCACCGAGCACCCCGGCGGCGACCAGGGGGATGGCCATGACGGCGTAGAGGCGGGTGCGGACGCGGGTGTCGCGCAGGCGACGCAGCCCGCGCGGGGTGGAGGCCTTGGCGCCAACGGGTGCATCCGCGGCTTCCGGTCGGGTCCCGCCCTCGGCGCCGGAGCCCGCCGGGGACCGGGTCGGGGTGGGAACGCCATCGCCCGGCGTGGTCGGCTTCCCTGTGGTGCTCCGCCGGCCGCGGGCCCGGGTGGCCCGGGCGGTCCGCTTGCCGCGGGTCGGCGTCGCCGCTTCGGTTTCGGTGCCGCGCCGGTTTCGGCGCTGGTGGTCCGCGCGCATCGAATGCTGCCACTTCTCCCGTCGTGACCCTCGCCCGTCCGGGGCGGACGGCGGTGGATCGGTGGTCCTCTCCGCCGGATGGCGGGGGCTCCCGGCGTTCCTTCGCGATGGTCTCCGCACAGGGCGGTGGGGGCCGGGTGACCACCGCTTCCTCCACGCTAGGCACGCGCGGCCCCGCCCGGCTCCGCCGATCGTCGGAGCGGGGCGGGGGACGCGGGTGCGCGCCGAACGGCCACCGCCCGGCCTGCACCTGGGTGTGAGCAACGTGTAGCGGATCGCCGGTGTCGGCAGGGAAGCCGTGTCGGGACGGGCCGGCCTGGAAGGTTCGGCCAACGGCAGCGGCGGATTAGGCCGCAGCTAGCACGGACGTTCCTACCGTGCGGTCATGTCCGAACACCGTGCCCGGCTCCGTCGCCGACACCCGCTTCCCCTGTTCCGTCCGGATCCTGAGCAGACGGCACCCGGGCCCGTCGTGGCCCCGCCGACCTCCTCCTCGTACGGCGCCGGCGGTCCCGCAGCGATGGGTCCGTACCGGTCCGAAGGTGGTCCCGGGTACGCAGAGCCCACGGCTCATGCCGAGGGGCCTACCACCGTGCGTCGCGGATCGCTGCGCCGCCGGGTCCGCGTAACAGGCACCCCCCCTTCGGGGTGGCGGCGGTTCGTGCCGCGGCCCCGGGTGCTGCTGCTGACGGCCCTCGGCGGTGCCGCGCTGACCGCGGCACTGTTCACTTCCGCCTACCTGCTGGTGGACGTGCCCGACCCGAACAAGCGGGCCATCTCCCAGGCGAACACGTGGCTGTACAGGGACGGCACTCCGATCGCCCGTACCGGGGAGGTGAACCGCACTGTGGTGCCCCTTTCGCGGATCTCGCTGGCCGCGCAGCAGGCGACGCTCGCCGCCGAACACCGGAGCTTCTACGAGGACCCCGCCTTCTCCGTCACCGGCATGGGCCGGGCGCTGCTGGCCAACCTCTCCGGAGGAGCAACGCAGGGGGGGTCGACCATCACGCAGCAGTACGTGAAGAACTACTACCTGACGCAGGAGCGGACCCTCACACGCAAGTTCCGGGAGCTTTTCATCGCGCTCAAGGTAGACCGGAGCATGTCCAAGCAAGAGGTGCTGACGGGCTACCTCAACACCAGCTACTACGGGCGGGGCGCCTACGGGATCGACGCGGCGGCGAGGGCCTACTACGGCATCAACGCGGCTGATCTCGACGCCGCTCAGGGCGCCTATCTGGCCACCCTGCTCAACGCCCCCAGCCGCTTCGACGTGAAGCAGTCACCGGAGTACCGGGAGCAGGCACTGGCCCGCTGGAACTGGATCCTGGACGGCATGGTCGGGAAGGGCTGGTTGCCCAAGACCGAGCGGGACGGGATGGCCTTCCCCGAGCCCAAGGAACCGCAGGCGACGCCCGGGCTCCAGGGGCAGGCCGGCTACCTGGTCGACGCGGCACGGACCGCACTGGTCACGTCGGGGGCGGCCACCGAGGCCGATCTGGCAGCCGGCGGCTGGACGATCAGAACCACGTTCGACAAGAACCGGCAGGACGACCTTGTCAAGGCGGTCGACACGCAGCTGCGAGACCGGCTGCGACCAGAACAGCGCAACGCCGACACCGGCGTGCGGGCCGGTGCCGCGTCCATCGACAACAAGACCGGCGAGGTGATCGCCTTGTACGGCGGCCCCGACTACCTGAAGCAGTTCGTCAACGACGCGATCCGCCGCGACGTGCAGGCCGGTTCCACGTTCAAACCGTTCGCGCTGGCCGCCGCCCTGGAGAATGATGCGAAGACCTCCGATGGGCGCCGCATCCGGCCCGGCACTCGCTACGACGGCGACGACGGGCACAAGGTGACCCGCTCAGGGTACGCACCCGGTAACGAGGGGGGCCGCAGCTACGGCAGCATCACCCTCCGCTCGGCCATGGCCCGTTCGGTCAACTCGGTGTACGCGCAGCTCGGCGAGGACGCCGGGTTGTCGGCGGTGCGTGACGCCGCGGTGGCGGCGGGCGTGCCCGCCGAAACGCCCGACCTGTCGGCGACCCCGTCCCTGCCCCTCGGTGTGGCGTCGCCCAACGCGGTGGAACTGGCCGGCTCCTACGCGACCTTCGCCAACCACGGGACGCACCGAGCTCCCCGGATGATCGAATCCCTGGAACACGTCGGCGAAAAGCGGAAGTTGCCCGAGCCGAAGTCCGATCGCGCGTTCGACGAGGAGACGGCGGACACCGTCACGGACGTGCTGCGCGGGGTCGTGGACGACCCAGGCGGTTCGGGATCCGCCGCACGGGCCCTGGGCCGTCCGGCGGCCGGCAAGACCGGCACCACGAACGAGCGCAAGTCCGTGTGGTTCGTCGGCTACACGCCGCAGATCACGACGTCGGTGGGGGTCTTCCGGGAGGACCCCGAGACCCACGCCCGCATGCCGGTGGCCGGCATCGGCGGCTTGCAGCACGTCGGCGGCGGTACGTACCCAGCAAGGATCTGGACGGCGTACACGAAGGCGGCGCTGAAGGGGCAGCCGGTGGAGCGCTTCGCGGAGGTCCAGCGGGACACCGGAGGCGCCCCGGCCGTTCCGAGCGGTCCCACCACCGAGCCGCAGTGGGACGGCGACTCCACGCCCCCTCCCTCCCCCACCCTCCCGGCGGACCCGTCCACGGAAGCCCCCCCGAACACCCCCACCGGGCCGGCCCTCACACCGGACCCCTTGGACCTCGGCACGGATCCGTCAGCCCCGTCCCCGACCCCGACGGACCCCGCCCGGCCATGGCCCGGCCGGAGCACTCCTGCTCCGGGGCCGGACGATCCGACCCTCCCGGGGGACTCATCCGGAGGTCCCGGAGACGGACAAGTGGACGAGACCGCTCCACCCACTTTCCGGCTGACCTGACACAGCAGGTCTATTGCCCTCTGGGGTTGGGGACGCGGCTGGCGGGTGGCTTGCCTGCGAGCGCGGCTGTCCGCGGTGGTGATTGCAGGAGTGCAGCTCCTGGCCTGGACCAGGTGCAGCAGGTAGGCGATGCGGGCCAGGCCCCAGCGGCGCAGCACGGTGGATCTTGATGATCGGGCGTTCGGTGCGGGTCGGGGTGCGGCGTGGGCCGGGGTGCGGGCGGGCGGAACGGTCGCTCCTACCCGCCTCGCCGGAACCGCCGGTAGCGGTCGGCCCAGCGCTGGGCGGTGGCGGGTGAGACCTGGAAGCGTTCCGGCGCGCCGAAGGGGCCAGTTGTCCTCGACCACACAGCGGACCAGGCGCAGCCGTCCGGTCTCCGTCAGGGGGCATCACGGTGGGAACGAGGGCCGTTCTGGTCGCCGGTGCAGATCTCGCACTCCACACCAGGCCAGGAGGCCCTCAACCATTTCAAGGCCCTCAGCCGAGACCTTGCTCACCCGTCCCCAACCTCCCGGGACAGAACAATTAGGGCGCCCTTAGGTGGAACACTGGAAAGATTTTGCCTCAACCGGTGGAAAATTGCCATCGCATTCGCCCACCAAGGTCGAGCGTATTTCCCTCTCACCCTCAGGAACGGAACACAGATGGATCAGCAGCAGTTCGTTTCACTCATGGCCTACCTCAAGGAGTACCATGGAGATGCCGAAATCGACGAGATTCGGACGCGCATAGCCGTGTGCCTCAGCTGGGAAACGTGGCCGGGTTACGAGGAATCGACGCTCCTCGACACCTTCCACGCCGGCCTCACGCAGGCCGGTGGAAACGACGCCGTGTACGGCTATTTCGCCCGGGAAGTCCTTCGGATCGGTGGGCAGATCGGCGACGCGCGTCCCGTAGACGCGACCGATCTCAGGGCCTTCCTGGAGCACCTGGAATGGGCCACGCACAAGGACCCCACCCCCGTCATCGACGACGCGGACCCCAGGCAGCGCCTGTATTTCAAGCTCACCGGGACCGGTGAGGTCGATTCCTGGTTCGATCGCGACCCGGACCTGGAGCTGCGGCAGCAGAAGTCGGCTCAGGCCGCCACCGAACGGGCGGCTGCGGGCAAGGCTCCGGTCAAGGTCACCGTGCCGACGCTGGCTGCCGAGGTCGGTCACAACGAACTCCGGAAGATGGTTGGCAACTGCTCCCCGGCCTCCGACGCCGCCGAAAAAATCCTCTACTTCGACATCAAGGACGCAGACCGTCGAGCTGTCAAGGTGCAGTCCGTCGATCCCGAGGCGCGAGGCCGAAAGGGCTGGCACCTTGTCCGCAATGGCGAGCAGGTGCCGACGGGCAAGTACGGATGGGTGATGGACGAGGCGGCCAATCTCTTCCTCTTCCCCGAGACCACGGGGATATGCCTCACGTTCGGAAGCGACGGCACGTGCAGCGACCCTCAGGTCAACGGACTCGTGAAGAGCTGGACCGAGGGGACAGGCCTGAGCTTCGCCAATTACGGCAACATGCTGAAGATGCAGAGCGCGCTCAGCGGGCACGGATGGGAGGCCAAGCTGCGCCACTCCTCCAACGTTCAGGGCCGTCCGGTCATCGGTGCCGGAATCGTGCATGTCGTGGCGGAGGAATCCGCGTGCGCGACCGAAGTGCATGCGGGTGAGGTGTACTACTCACGAACCTGCAAGGACGGCAGGGTGGAGTACCTGCTGGAGTCCGAGTTTCCCCGGCTGCGCGCTCGGAAGCCTCAGGAGTACGCCACGCCCGAGGAGGAAACGTTCATCGAGAGCTTCATCCGCGGGGACCGCGAGACGGACGCCGTCGAGGTGAAGGAGACGCTCAAGGGACTCCACGCAGAGCTGCGGAAGCGGCACGCGGAAGCCCTGGAGGGCTGGAACGTCACCACGGCGACCTGCACGCTTCTCGGCAAGGACATCAACAACAACAGTGGTCACTACCATCCTCTCGTCGGAAACCTCGAGAATGCCATCGGCGAGATCAGGAAGCAGGGACTGTTCATGCCGGGCCGTGTGACCGTGAGCTACATGGCGGGTGGGAAGTTCCGGGACGAGAGCGGCAAGGCAGCCCCGCTGAAGGCCACTTCGGTCCGGACGGTGGCGGCGCAGAAGGCCGCGTCGCGCCACGTCGATGAAAGCGGACAGCTGAGCGCCGTCACCACCAACCTGACCGCAAACCAGATCCACCGTCACAACGCGCTCATGGAAGAGGTCCGGCAGGCCAATCTCCAAGGCGGTGAAGGCATCGTCACAAGCGCCGGCACTGCTGAGCCGGACGAGTACGTCAGCGAAGATGAAGAAGAAGGCCCGTACTCCGATCCAGCGGTCGCGGCCCGCAACCTGGCAAGGCAGGAACGGCGGGATGCGAAGCCTGCCAAGGTGGCGGACCCGCACTTCTCCGACTCCGATTCGGAAGAAGAAGTCGACCTCTCCTGACCCAGAGCCTGCCGTCAAAGTGATCTCGGGTTGTGGATCATGGAGTGGTGATTCGTCGCCATGAACGTCCGATGCCGGGTGGGCCCTCATACGCCCGTTGCCGCCCCGGCCTGCGCTGGGGCGGCCCCGGCTGGACGACCGGACGGTCCTCAACGGGATTCGTGTGGAAGCTCCGCACCGGCGCCCCCTGGCGGGACGTGCCCGAAAGGTACGGCCCGTGGACCGGCCTCCACACCCGCTTCCGCCGCTGGGCGGCGGACGGCACGTTCGACCGGATGCTCCAGGCGGCACGCGCGAAGGCGGACGCGGCGGGTGTCATCGACTGGCTGGTGTCGGTCGACTCCCCCATCGGCCGTGGCCATCAGCACGCGGCCGGGGCCCGAAAAGGGGGCGCCAAAGCCCGGCCCTCGGCCGGTCCCGAGGCGGACTGACCAGCAAGATCCACCTCGCCTGCGACGCCGCCGGCCGCCCGCTCGCGTTCGTCCTGACCGGCGGGACACCGACGACTGCACGCGGTTCACCGCGGTGATGGACGCCATCCGGGTGCCACGCCTTGGTCCGGGCCGGCCTCGGACCAGGCCTGATCACGTCATCGGCGACAAGGGCTACAGCTCGAAGGCGATCCGCACCTGGCTCCGCCGGCCCGGCATCAGGCACACCATCCCCGAGCGAATCGACCAGGTGCGCAACCACACCCGGAAGGGCAGCCGCTGCGGCCGCCCTCCGGCCTTCGACCAGGAGATCCACAAGCACCGCAACGTCGTGGAACGGTGCTGCAACCGCCTCAAGCAATGGCAAGCAATGGCAAGGTACCGCCACCCACTACGACGGTGAGGAGGGCAGTGCCGTCCCGGTGGTGGTCTGACCCGCGCTACGACTGACTTCTCTGCCTGCGTCTTGATCTGTCGACCGTCGTCCGGGGCGGCGCGCGCTGGCGCCAGGCCGGTGGGTGTGTCCGGATAGGGGCCTTCGCCGCAGGCACCGTCACCGTCCTGAGACCCTGCCGACCCGGCGCTGGTGGGTCCGGGAGGGGCCGGGAGCGGCTCGGGTGCTGGTGACGGTCGCCGTGGCGTGGCAGGTGCCGTTGCAGTTGGGGGCCGGGCAGCCACCGGTGTACGCGGCCATCGTCCGACTGCGCAGCGGGCGGCGGGGACTGTCGATCCGGACCGTGCGCTGGAGGCGGCGCGGGAAGAGATCGCGGCCTATGCCCGGGCGGACTCCCGGCCTGTGGCGGTGGCCCTGCGGCGGCCGTTCCTGCGGATCGCGGACGAGCTGCACGGCGCCCCGCCGGGCACGGTGGCGCGGGGGATCGCGCGGAGAGGCCGTGGCCCGGACGGGGCGTGAACCGGAGCGTGGTGATCGGCGGTGATCGGCGGAGTCAGGAGTTCCGGGGCAGGGTGGTGAGGTGAGCACGGAGCTCGGCCGGGAAGAAGCGGCGGTGACCGCCGACGGTACGGACGCAGGAGATCAGGCCCTGCCGGGCCCAGCGGCTGACGGTCTTGGAGTCGACGCCGAAGAGCTCGGCGACCTGGCCGGGGCTCAGCAGCTTCTCCGGGATGGTGACGGGCGTGGTGCTCATGTGGGTTTCGCTCTCGTGATTGCTCGGAAGATCGTTTCGCGGGCGGGGAAGGCGAACCTCTGTGCCCGCCCCGAGACCGGGACATTCATTACGTTATTGGTGGATAGTCCAGGTGTTGTCCCCCGGCTGGGCGAATCGGTGGGGGACCTTGCGGTCCCCCACTACCCGCCCGCGCCGTCGGCCTTCGCAGAGTGCTCAGTCGCAAGGGGTGAGGGACAGCGCCTCCAGGGCGAGCGACCGGCCGGTGGTGCCGAGGTGGATGCGGGCTCCCCTGACCCGGGGCTGCCAGCCGACGGCCTGCACGTGGGCGCGACCGGCCAGGGTACCGATTCCGCTCCACAACTCGATCGCTTCGAGGCGCAGGGCCCGCCCGGTGGTACCGACCTCGCCCGTCGCGCCGTCCGGGATCCGCGTCCACGGTTGCCAGCCCAGGTCGCGGACGTGGGCTCGCGCCCACAGGTCGCCGATGCCGGTCGGCGACAGGCGCAGGGCCTCGATCGGCCGACTCTGTCCGACCGTGCCCACTCCCGAGCCGTCCGCTCCGGCGGACGGCTGCCAGCCGGTACCTGCGAGGTGTGCCTGGTAGCGGATGCCTCGGCCCGGCGTGGGAGTGTCGGACTCCGGATCACCGCAGGCGTTCTGCCGGGGGACGTCGTTGAGGGTGACGACGGCGCGTTGCAGGGCGCCCGCCGGCACGCCGGCGCCGTTCTGGTTGACGTCGTCGGTCATCACCACGTTGAACTGGTCCACTGCCGGGTGCTGCCGCCAGGGACCGGTGAGCTGTGTGAGCAGGCGGGCGTTGAGGCCGTGGGCGAGGTTGAGCATGTGGGCGTCGGCCACTTCGCGTGGTATCGCGCCGATGGCGGCGCCCCACTGGGCGAGCACGGCGCCGGGCACGGTGATGTCCGGGGTGACGATCGAGCTGAGGGAGAACAGGCCGGGTGAGCGGGTGGCTTGCGGCCAGTTGAGCGCGCGGTCGTTGAGGATCAGCGTCGACTCGTAGGTACGGGCGGCGGCTCCCGCGCCGTCGAAGAGGGCGCCGAGATAGTCATACCAGGACAGGGAGGCATGGGCGTAGCTGCCGCGGTCGTCGGAGTCGGAGGTGGGCCACAGCAGGTCGTACTGGTCGGGCCGGCCGTCGGCCATGATCACGATGTTTCGGCCGTCCGCGACGAAACGTCCGTAGGGCGTCTGCGGGCCGTAGGCCGACCGGCCCGCGACGCGCTCACGGCCCAGGGCCTCCAACAGCAGGTCGGCGGCCTCGCCGGGGGCGGTATGCCGCTCGGCAGTCGGTGCGGCGACCGCAAGTCGGAGGACGACCACCTCGGTGGGGTGGGTACGCAGCCAGTCGGCGATGTCGGCGACCTCGCCGCGTCGTCCGTCCGCGTCGAAGAAGAGCGAGCCGAGCGGCGCACCGTGGTACGTGTGCCAGCGCCCCCCCTCTTTGCAGAGACGCAGGTCGAGCACCCTGCTGCCGCCGTCGAGCTGGGCGGTGAGGGAACCGCTCTGGGTGCGGGCCATGCTCGCGGCCACCGCCGGGTAGAGGCGTGCCACGTCGTAGGTGTCGCCTGCGGTGCAGAGTCCGCTGCCGGGCCGGATGCTCCAGCTGCCCGCGTCGTGGCTGCCCGGCATGGCGATGGCGTTCAGGGGACGGTCGCGGAGCTGGTGGGCACGCTCCCCCATCCACCGTTCGAGACCGGCCGACGGCGTCGCCGACGCGTCCGATGCGGCGGGGCGGGGGGACGCGGGGGCCGAGTGGGCGGCTGGCTGGCGGGCAGCCAGGGCCTCGGCGGCAGGGGCCAGGGCGAGGGCCGCGGCGAGGCAGCCGACGAGAAGGGAAGGCGGTGTGGAGCGGAGTCGGCCGGAGCGCATGCTGCCTCCTGGGGCGGGTGGGCGTGGCGCCGGACCGGGTCGGGCCGGTCCGTCCGGGCCACCAGTTTCGCTGCTTTACATGTCCACGCCAAGCCTCCGGAGGCCACCTTCATCCGAACCGGAGGACGGCAAGCCCCGCCACCCGGCCCCGCCGATCGGGTGATCCAGGTCACGCCGGATTCCGCTGGACTGGAATCACCACGACGCAACGCACACGAGGCAGGTAGACACCATGGACTCCGCTCGCTCCGACCGCTGTACGATCCGGGTCGAATCGGCTCCGTACGACACCATCACGCACGCCACCCGGGAGGCCCTGAACCGGTCCATGACGGAGCGCGGCTGGATCAACGCCTCACGACCCGACTCCCCCGCGTACGACAGCGCGCTGCTGGTGGCGACGGAGCTGGTCGTCAACGCCTGCCGGCACGCGGACGGTCCCGAGGAGGTGCGGCTGATCTGGGAGGGTACGGATCTGACCATCGAGGTCGACGACACGGCACCCGGCCGGCCCTGCCCGCGCGCGGTTGCCGAGCGCGGCGAGACCGGCGGCTTCGGCATGGCGATCATCGCGGACCTGTCGGAGGACTGGGGCGTGCGTGTCGCCCCCGAGGGCCGCGGCAAGACGGTGTACGCGCGGCTGGCCTGCCGCGAGGGGAGGGCCACGGTGGCCGCGTGACCGGGGCGCCGCGCGGTCCGCGGGCCCGCCGTTCCGGCACACCGCGGCCGGGACGGGTTGGACGGGGAAACGGTCACCAGGGCAGGTAGCCCCGGGTGGTCGTGAAGAACTCGATCTCGCGGATGGCGGTGTCCTCGGCGCGGTTCGACGAGTAGTCGTCGACCACACGGATCTTCAGGCTCTTCGTCCTCATCTGCGTCTTCAGCTTCAGCGACTGCTGCTCGGGGGTGTCCCGCAGCCGTACGTCCTCCGACCGGCCGTCCGGATATCCGATCCGCAGCGTCCGCGGCCGGTTCTCCATCCTGAAGTCCTTCCCGCCGTTCAGCACCACCAGGTGCGTGATGTCCACAGGATGCTCGAACTCCACGGTGAGCTCGGGGTCCCTGGACGAGCCGGGGAAGACCCATGGGGTGTCGATCACGCCGTCCAGCGCGTTCCAGGACTCCTGGCCGGGCAGCTGGGTGTTGGCACCGATCTTCACCGGGTGCACCGGTGCGAAGTCCGGGCTGAAAGTCGACTCGGCGCGCTTCTGCACCTCCTCCGCGCGGGTGGTCACCTCGGCCCTGAAGGGCGGGTGGATGGCGAAGAGGGTGGTCAGGGTCAGCAGTACGACGCTGCCGACCAGACGCATCGGTCCGACCACCGTGGCCAGGCACAGCGGGCGCTTGTCCTTCACTCCGGGCTGGCCGGGACGCTTGCCCGCCTCCAGGACCACCGGGACGCGCCGCAGCCGATCGGACCAACGCCGGCGAGCGGGCGCCGGGCCGACGGCCTCCGCCTCATCGAGTGCACAGCCGCAGCGCGAACAGAAGTTGCGTGCGCCGGCGTTGTACTCGCCGCAGTCGGGGCACTGCACGTCACCCGGCCGGGCGGTTCTGGTGGGGCGGATACGCTGCGCGGGCGCGCGGCGGGGAGCGGCCTCACCCGGAGCCACCAGGCCCGGCTCATCCAGGGGTTCCGCGCAACGGTCGGGGGCCGCGTCACCGTCGTCCGAGCCTCCGGGAGGGGTATCACCCGCCTCGTCGGCACCTTCCGCTTCACAAGCCGCCTCCGCTTCCCGGGCAGTGGCTGCCGCACTGGCCAGCCAGGCTTCGAAGTCCTCCTCCTCCTCCTCCTCCTCCTCCTCCTCCTCCCCGTGCAGCAGGGCCTGGGCCCTGGCCATCAGATCGTCTTCCGGTATGTGCTCGTCCTCGGCCGGTTCGGGATGGCCGGTGGCCGGGGCGCTCGCGTGGGATGGTTTGACGAGCCGGTCAGTCGGCGGACCGACCAGCGCGCCGACGGGGCCGAAGGGCGCGGCCGTGCCGGGCGGACCGCCTGGGCTCAGAGGCCCGGGCGCGCCCATCCCGGGCAGGCCGCCCATCCCCGGCGGAGTCCCCATGCCCGGAGGGCCACCCACCCCCGGAGGGCCACCCATGCCCGGAGGCCGGCCCATGCCCGGAGGGCCACCCATCCCCGGAGGCCGGCCCATGCCCGGAGGGCCACCGCTGCTCGGCAGGCCGCTACCGGCCGGCCCGGTGCGGCCCGGGAGGGCATTCCGGCCGCCCACATCGACGTAGAGGCCGCGCTGGGCACGCAGCAGCGGATTCTCCAGCGGTCGCACGGTGGCGCTTTCGGCCTCCTGGTGGAGGTCGTCGCCGAGTTCGATGCGGTCCCGGTTGCCGGTCCATTCGAGGAAGGACCCACAGGAACCGCAGAACCTGTCCGTGGCGATGTTGTGGAAGCCGCACTTTCGGCAGGTGGTCATTCCGCCACCTCGATCCGGCAGGCGACGTGCGCGGGCATGATCGAGGCGAGGAGGGAGCGCACGGCGGCCCGGCGGTAGGCTGCGTGCCCGGGTAGCCGGACACACACCTCGGGCGACCGCGGGGCGACCGCGCAGCCGCCCGCGGTGTCAGAGGCGTACACACCGCCGGATTCGGTCATCGTGACGCCCCGCCCGGCGGCGATCGCCAGCTCGGCGCGGAGGGCGTCGGTGGTGCCTCGGGCCGCGAACAGAGGAGCGGCGTCCCGTACCGCCCGCCGCCGGTTGCGGTCGTCGGTATTCTCGTCCAGATCCGTGCCGAGCCAGCCCGCCAGCCATGGCAGGAAGTCGGACGGGGTCAGCAGCGGGTCGAGGTACGCGTCGAGCGAGTCCAACACGGCGATCGCCGGGGCCAGCACGTCGTCCAGGCCCGCCGTGAACCGCTGGGCGAAGTCGTCCTCCTGGTAGACGGCAGGCAGGAGGCTGCCGATCGGATAGGGGCTGACCAGGCCCGGAACCGGTCCCCTCACCACGGCTCCCCCTCCACCAGGACCTGGTGCTCGTACGAGAACACCAGGCTGTCTCGGTCGAGCACCACCCGGTCGGTCTCGGCACCGCGCGCACCCGTCAGCGGGTTGGCGCCGAACAGACGGACCTCCTCGACCAGGCCGACGCCGTCGACGCCCTGGAGCACCGCGTACAGGTCTCCCGCCTGCACCGGGCGGCCGAAGGGCCAGCCGTCCCCGCGCGATCCCCCGGTAATCGGGTCGAGGTAGTGGTAGAGCGCGGCGAGGGCGTCCTGGGTCACCCGGGCGGGGTTGGCCCGGTGAGCAGAGCGAAGCCGGGCCACCACGGTGACGCCGCGGTACAGCGGAGGTTCCACCAGCACGGTGGTCCCGGCCAGGCGGGCCCGGTCGAGCCGTTCGGTGACGGCGCGCAACGTGGTCTGCGAGGGCTTCAGGTCGGCGAAACGGGGGGCGCCCCCGCGGTCCGGCAGCGCAGGCACCACCAGGACCTTGACCGTGCCCGGCGGAAGGTCGGCCTCGGAGCCGGCCACACAGCGCACCCTCGCCAGCTCCGGGGCGCTCTCCCGGGTCAGGGCTTCGAAGTCCTCCGCGGTGACGGCGCGCCCGCGGGAGTGGAGCAGGAAGGGGGCGCGGGCTTTGGCCTCCTCCACGGTCTCGCCGTCCACGCCGCCGGTGGCGGGCTGAAGGTTCTCCACCTCGGCGATGAAGGGGATGGAGGTCCGCAGGGTCTGCACGGCGCCCTTGCCGACGTTGCCGTGCCGGCCGCCGCCGGTGGCGTAGCGGCGCAGCCGAACGTGCGCGTCCTTCGGCGGGACGGCACCGTACTGCCGCACGCCGCCGTCGCGCTCGCGGACGAGCGGGCCGAAGGCGATCGTTCCGTCGGTACTGTCCAGGACGTAGTGGGGGTCGTCGGCGGTGCTGTCGGCGAAGTGCTCGACGCGGGTCCACTCGGTCCAGCCTTTGTCGCCGCCGACCTCCAGGACCGGCGGCAGGCCTGCGGTGAGGACGGGGGCACGGGAGGCGGTGAACCGCTGGTTGGCGGTTCCGTCGGAGACGCCGAGATCGTCGTCCTCCACGACCTCGGCGTGCACGGCGTCCACGGTACCGCCGACGACGCAGGCGGCGAGGGCGTCGATCACGGGCGAGCTGCTGTACGCGGCGGCCCCCTCCTCCGGGTCGACGACGCGTCCGCGCAGCCAGCCTGCCCGGCGGCCGTCGAGGACGCTCGTCCGATGCCCGGGGGGAACGGCCATGACGACGGCGCCGGAGCGGTTGAGTCCGCCGGTGGTGTCGGCATGCACGGCGCATGGCCGCCAGTCGTCCCCGTCCCACGCCTCCCAGATCAGCGGGGGGCGCTCGGGGTCGACGCCGACGCCCCTGATGCCGCAGACGAAGTCGAGGCTGACCATGGCGCGCGGAGCTGCCTCCGTGAGGCCGACGAAGAGGCAGTCGCCGGGCAGGGGGGCACCGTCGCCGAAGGCGGGGAAGCCGACGCCCAGGCGGTGCTGCTCGTCCCGGGCCAGCAGGGTGTTCCCGGTGGCGTCCTTGGTCATCAGGTGTTGCAGGCAGGCCGGTGGCAGCTGGAGGTCGGTCAGGGTAGCGAACACGACCGACATCTCGGTCTCGGTGCGCAGGGTCGCGGCAGAGGTGCCGGCGGGTACGTGGAGGGTGGTTGCGGCCGGGGCGGAGAGCCAGAAGGTCACGGGGAGCCGGGCCGGGGTGGGCGGCAGCAGGCGGGTTCCGAGCAGATCCAGGAACTTCACGTACAGCCGGTCGGGAACCTTGTTGAGGCGGAACAGGAGCTGGTCGGTCATGAAGGCGAACGTCTCGATGAGGGTGACGCCGGGATCGGAGACGTTGTGATCGGTCCATTCCGGGCAGCGCCGCATCACCATGCGCTTGGCGTCGTCGACGAGGTCCTGGAAGCGGCGGTCGTCGAGGTTGGGGGCCGGCAGGGCCATCAGTAGTCGCCTTCCTCGTCGGGGATGCTGTAGAAGGGGAAGACCAGGTTGCGGCGGTCGTTGGTGGCCTTCACCTGGTAGTCGATGTCGATGTAGAGCAGGCTGGGGTCCTCCGTGTCGGGCGTGACCCGTACGGCCCGGACGTCGATGCGGGGTTCCCAGGCGATGAGCGCCGAGCGGACCTCGTGGGAAAGCATCGCGGTGGTGCGGGTGTCGGTGTCCCGGTAGACGTAGTCGCGCAGGCGGCAGCCGAAGCCGGGGCGCATGGGGCGTTCGCCCGGATAGGTGGCCAGGATCAGGGTCATGGCCTGTTCCAGTTCGACCTCTCGGCGGACGAGGTTGATGCCGCCTGCGGCGTTCACCCCGAGGGGGAAGGCCCATCCGGCTCCGATGAAGTCGTCGGTCGTGGCGTGCGGCATCGGGTCCTCCTAGTTCAGCTCGATGGGGGTGCCGGTGATCTTCACTCGCCGGCCGTCGATGGTGAGGTCTCCACCGCTGTGCAGTTCCAGGCGGCGGCCGGCCTTGACGGAGACGGTGCCTCCGGTGAGGGCCACCGAGCCCTGGTCCCCGGCGTCCACCTCGATCGCACCCCCGTCCGGACAGCTGAGAAGAATGCGTCCCTTTCCGCCGACAGCGCCGCTCCGGCGGCAGGTCAGCGTGACCTCGCCGGCCTTGTGATCGATGCGTAGGGCCAAGTCCTCGTTCGCGTCGCCGAGGACGACGGCCGACTCGCGCGGCGCCGCCGAGCCCGGCGGGCTGTCGTCGAGGAAGGCGAGTTTGATACCGGTGGGCGAGACGAGGCCGCGGCGGACGACCGCGTGGGTCGCTGCTCCGGACTTGCGCACCGGTGGGGTACCGAGCGTGTACGCGCTGTGGTCGTTGAGGAGGCCGCCGAGGACGTAGGGGCGGCGCATGTCACCGCATTCGAAGCCGACCAGGACCTCGTCACCGGGCTCGGGCAGGAACAAGGCGCCGCTGCGGCGGCCGGCACCAGGCTGGACGACCCGGGCCCAATCGGTGACGAAGTCGGGGTCGAGCAGGGGCAGGGACACCCGGACCCGGCCTCGGGAGGTCGGGTCGCCGACGTCGGTGACGATGCCGCAGAGGAGCCCGTCCGGGACGCCGGAGGTGGTGTGGGGAGCGCCGCTGGAGGCGAGGCCGAGGAGGGACCGGTCCTGTCGACCGCTGACCCAGAACCGGGTGCGGTAGCCGCCCTCGTCGTCGCAGAAGACGTGACGGGCGTTGGTGACGGTCCAGGTGCCGCGGAACGAGCGGGGCACGTTGCTGACCGTGACCTTGCGCCCGGCCTGGATGGCGGGGTCGCCCAACGCGTGACCCTCGGCTTCGGCGAAGGCGCTGGCGAGTCGTTCGGCGGCTGCCGCAGCGGCCTGGTCGGCGGCCAGGGAGCGGTTGGCGCCCGAGCCCACCGGGCGGTTCGCGACGACCTGGGGAGCAGCCCCGGCGGCGCCCACCGGGCCACCCGCGAAGGCGCCGGCGAGTTCCTGCACGTCCGTCTCGTCCAGTTCGGCGGTGCCGCTGGCGAGCGGCGCACGTCCGACGACGACGGTGGCGGTCGCCGGATTCCAGGTGCGGACCTCGACCCGGGGAGCGAGTTCGGCGCCGGTGATCCTCGGCAGGAAAGTCAGCAGGTTGTCCCGGAACTCCAGTTGTGGCTGTCCGGGCGCGAGCCCGGGGCGTACGGGACCGGGAGCGGGCACGGTGGCCTTGCGGAAGTAGAAGGAACCTTCCTCGACGCCGGTTTCGTAGCCGATCTCGCGGGCCCGCTCTTGGAGGAAGTCCCAGTCTGTCTGGGCTACTTGAGGCATGTGGGCGTGGACGATGCGGGTGTGGTCGATGCGGCCGACGGGGATCCGGGCCTGCCGGGCGATGTCCGTCGCGATGTCGCTGTCCGTCTTGTTGAGGTGCGCGCGGGTACGGCGGGCGCGCTGGAGGCGGTGGGTGCGTTCGTAGCCGCGGATCACGGTGTGGATGGACAGGCCCTCGCAGACGGCCTCGACGGCGGTGACCTCGCCGCTGATGAGGTGGGTGGCGACGGGATCCCCGGCGGCGCCGGCCTCGATCTTCACAGGGGTACCCATGGCGAGGCCGGCCTCGTCGGCGACGGTGCCGTCCTCGTCGAGGAAAGTGATCTCGAACATGCCGGGGAGGTGGACGTGGGTGTCCACGATCACGCGGATGATCTGGCTCTCGGCCTGCGGGGGGAGCGGCAGCTGCCCGGTGCCCACCGTGACGAGGGCACGCACGCTGACGGGGCCCTGTACCAGGTTCGTCGACGGCGCCATGGCCGGGGAAAAGTCGCCGGCCGGGCTGGTTCCGGGCATGGGTCACGCCTTTCGTACGGATCAGGTTCGGCAAGGTGCCGTGGCTCTTTCGCGCGAGGCGGTGGGGAGGGGCGGGGCGGCGGGCACGGGGGCTAGGCAGGGCGTCGGGTGCCCAGTTCATCGGGTCCGGGCAGGAACAGGGTGCGACCGGGCTTGACGCGCAGCGGGTCGTCGATGCCGTTGGCGTCGGCGAGCTCGCGCCACCGGGCACTCGCGCCGTAGGTGGTGCGAGCCACGGTGACCACGTCTTCGCCCTCGGTCAGGGTGTGGCCGCGGCGGTCGGGCAGGCCGCCGGACGTGGGGTTGGTGGGCAGCGTGCCCAGCAGGCTCGGCTGCTCGTGCAGGGTGATGGACACCTTCGCCCGGATCGGTGTGCCCATGCGGTTGAAGCGGGTGTAAGTGACGCTGGCGTTCTTGACGACGACGCTGTAGAGGAAACCGAGTTCCGGTGGCCCCCAGACGAACGAGACCACCGGTAGGCGGTTGGTCCAGTTCCATCTGCCCTGGGTGCGCTGGGCGACGGCGGCGGCGACGGTCTGTCCGACGGATCCGGCGCTCGGGCTCATCCAGTTGAACAGCTGGTCGCACAGCGGCTTGGTCTCCAGGCCGCTGAACACGATGTCCGACAGGACGATCTTGAGAGGTTCGGCCTTCTTGAACACCTCCCGGGTGGAGCCGCCGGGCCGGGCGCCGTTCCGGGAGGAGCTGCCGAAAGACGAGAAGTGGGCGTCCCGGGAGATCTGGATCTTCTCCGGGTTGAAGTCGAAGGGCACGGCGCCGGGCATCGGCGGCTCGGTGCAGACCAGTACGGCCACGGACACGGTGTGCTCCTACAGGAAGCCTTGGTGGGCGAGTTCGAGCGTCTCCAGTGACACCTTGGTGTTGTCGGCGTCGAGGTCGGGACCCTTCCAGTTCCTCGGGTAGACATTGCGCAGCGTCCAGGAGGCGACCCGCTGGCCGTGCGCGTCCCTCAGCTCGATCACGGCCGAACTACCCTCGTAGCCGGTGGCGGTGTCACTGCTGTACCAGCAGCTGGTGACCTGCCGCAGCCAGGCCTGGACCTTCGCGGAGTCCTCCAGGCTCATGGCGCGCTGGAGTGTGACGGTGCCGTATTTCAGGCGCTTGGGCAGCAGGACGACGTGCTCGTAGTTGCCGCCGGACTCGACCTCCTCGTGTTCGAACTGGACGCCGATACCCTTGCAGGAACTCCAGTTGCCCAGACCGATGCCGTCGACGCTCACGCTGAAACGTGCGTTCAGTCCCAGCATGGCGCGTTCCTGGATGGTCTCGCGCGTCATGTCGTGTCCTTCCGTCTCATGGCGGGGCCCGGGGGTCAAGCCTTGGGGGCGGGGTCGTTGAGGAAGCCCATGTGCATGAGTTCCAGGGTCTCCAGGGCAACCTTGCTCTGCCCGGCCTCCAGGCCCGCGATGGACCACTTGGTGGGCAGGATCTGGCGCAGCGTCCACGAGATGACGGGCTTGCCGGACGGGTCCATCAGCGTGATGCTGCCGCTCGTGGGCTTGCTGGCGAAGGAGTTACTGGAGAGCCACTCCTGGACGGCGGGCGAGTCGGAGCAGGCGGCCCGAGTCAGCTTGACCGGGGTGTACTCCGTGAAGCCGGGAAAATACCAGCGGTCGTTCCCCGCGTCGCCGGCACGGTAGTCTGCCATCTTCCACTGGACGTCGAGTCCCTGGACCTGTGACCAGCTACCAAGGTCGATCTTGCCTTCGTCCACCTTCACGGAGAACCGGTTGGCGAGGGCCAGTGTGGCGTCGGACTTGAGAGCCATGTCGTTCCCTTATCTGAGGTCGGTCAGCCGCCCGGAGCGTTCGCGGTCGACCAGCAGTTCCTGCCGGAGCCGGGTGCGGATGTGCCCGTAGAGCCGGCCGGCGAGCCTTTCGAGGTAGATGTCGTCGTCGAGGTGGGGCGGTGCGGAAGGGTCCGCGGACGCCGTCTCCGCTCCGGCCGCCGCCGTCGGTGGCCCGAGCGTGCCGTCCCGGTCACCGTCGTCGTGAGCAGGGTCTTCGGCGAAAGCTCCGGCGCGGCCGGTCCGGACCTCATCCACGTGCTGGAGCAGGGACGCGAGCGGCCACGGCAGGGACGGCCAGACGCCGTCCTGCGGTGTACTCGCGGAACCGGTCCCGGGGCCTTCCGGCCCGGTGTCCCCATCCTGCCGCCCGGGCGGGTTTGCGGACCGCAACCGCGAGGTTTGGGGAACCTTGGCGGTGGGGGGCACGGGCGGTTCCCCGGCAGCGGTGGTCCGGCCATCGGCGGCCGCACCGACGTCGTCGGGGGTGAGTTCGCCCTCGGTGTCCGCCCAGTCGCCCACATCGGCGTCGAACCGCGCCTCCACGTCCGATGCGGCGCCGGGCGGGGCGGACCGGCCGCCGGCGAAGAAGCGGCGGATGGCCTGGCGGCGCCTCCGGTCCAAGTCGACGCCGAAGGGGGTGGTCAGGGCGCGGGTGAAGACCAGGCCGGCCTCGCCGCGCCAGCCGGTGCCGTCGTCCTCGTCCTCGTCGTCCGTCGCCTGGACCAGAGCGCCGTGGGCCACCGCGCGCTCTATCAGGAACTCGACGTCCTCCTGCTGGGCGGGGTCGAGATCGGCAACACCGAGGTGCTTGGCGTCACCGCGGTTGCGGTTGCGGTGGTTGAGCATCGCGATGTAGTCCTCGAGCACCTGCTCGGAGGAGGCGCGCTGCACTCCGTGGACGGGCACCTGGGCGAGGGCGGTGGCGGCGGCCGGGGCGGGGTCCGGCATCTCACCGGCCCGTACCAGACCTGTCTCGGGGGTCCAGACGGCTCCTCGCAAGCCGAGGTCGTCCAGGGAGGCCACGGCACCAGGGCCGGTGTGTTCGCCGTCACGTTCACCGGAGGCCGGTGAGGGCCGCGCGGCTGTGCCGCCGCCGGTCGGGGGGGCCTCGTGCCGCTCGCCGGACGGCCCGGACGCCGGTGGCGCGGGTGTCTCCCTGGCCGGCGCGGGCGCGTCGGCGTACGCGGAGGCCCCGGCACGATGCCGGTTCATTTCTTCCACGAGCTCGCGGACGTCCTCGGGGTCCGGCCCGGCAGCGGTGACGGGCCGGCGGTGTACCAGCGGCTTCGGGGCGCCGGGGTCACCCCGGTAGTAGCGCTCCGCCGACAGGGCCTCCGCTTCGAGGGCCTTGCCGCCGGGCGAGTCCTCGGGCGGCAGGGCGGACCCGTACCGCTTCTGCTGGGCGACGTGGACCAGCTCATGGGCGATCAGACCGCGGATGCGCGGTGTCTCCACCGGACCCTGGCCGTCGGGCAGGAAGACCTGCGCGTCTCGGGCGAAGGCGCGGGCGCCGAGCGATTCCGTAGCGCGGGCGGCACCGGTGCCGCGGTGCAGGGGGGTGTCGGCGAGATCGGTGCCGTGCAGGGCGGAGATCGAGTGGGTCAGGTCGTCGGGGGCACGGTCCGGGCGTTCTCGCCGGGACGACCGGTGGTGCAGGGCAACGGGGTCGGACGGGGCGGCAGCGGCCGGGGGGAGGGACGCCGCCGACGCGTGGGCCGGATCCTGCCGGACCGGCATACCGGGGGTGACGATGATGCCGGTGGGCGGATGGTGCGCCGCTGGGTGGCGGGTCTCCGCTGTCACCGAGGCGGGGGTGGCGGAGGGAGTGGTGTGAGGCAGCGGCATGGGGGCCGGTGCCGGGCTCGGCTCCGGCGGCGGTCGGGTCTCCGCGTCCGGGACGTCGGGCGCGGGGCGGTGGGCGAGCACCGGACCGAGCCCGAGTCGCCGGCTCTCGCCGAGGGTGCGGCGCCGGCGCTGGTGGACGGGCCCGCCCGGCTCGGTGGCCGGGGGCCGCGGGGCGGGACGGGGGGACGGGGTGTCGGGGGCGTCCGGGGGCGACAGGAGCGCGGAGAGGTCGAAACCGGAGCCGACCGGGCCGGCGTTCATCCAGGCCGGCAGGTGGGTGGACTCGGTGGCGGGCCGCGGCTCCCCCACGTACCGCTCCGAGGCGGTGGTCAGCCCGGGACCGGACACGGCCGTGCGTTCGACCACGGCGGGGCGCACCGGCGGTGGGGGTGCGGGCAGCACCGGGGGCGGGGCGGGGGCCTGCGGCATGGCAGGTTCCAGGGCGGCCGGCACCGGGGTGGCGGGCTGCGGCGCGGCCTGCACGACGACGGGCCGGGGCGGGAGCAGCGGCACCAGGGTGGCGAGCCCCTCGACGCGTCCCGCCGGCGCGGCGGGACGGTCTCCGGCCGGGCGGGGGCCGCCCAACATCGCGTCGTGCGGTCGGACCGCGACCGGTGGCCCGGCCGCGGTCAGCGGAGCCGACCCCCGTCCCAGTCCCGATCGCAGCGGTTCCAGCCGCGCCCAGGAACGCTCGCCGGAGTGCCCATCGGCCGGCTGGGTGACCGGCGCGGGCATGGGCGTGCCGTGTCCGGTCGGAGCGGGACCGGGCGTGCCGTCGGCCGGAGCGGGGGTGGCCGGCGCGGTGGCGGTCGGCTCGCCGGCCGGCCTGCTCGCCGGGCCCGGGGACCGGGGAACAACGGCGGCGGTCCGGACACCTTCGGGGTCGGCGGCGTGCGGGCGCTTGCGGCGGAAGGGCCAGCGGTTCTTCATGGGGTGTCTCCGTGAGCGGGTCGCCATGGCGGTCCCGGTGATCCGGTGATCCGGTGGTCGGGGTGGTCCGGTGGGTCAGTCCTCCTGGGAGATCTGACGGTTCGTCTTGCCGATCTCCTCGATGATCCGGGTACGGACCGGGTGTTCCAGGTCCAGGATCTGGTCGAGGGACCAGTGGAGGTAGTACGCCACGTAGGCGACCTCTTCCCAGAGGCGCTCACTGGCGTACGTCAGGATTCCCCCGGGGCATCACCTGACAGGTCCACGGCGAATTCGTGTTCACAGGACGGGCAGGTCACGTCGGCCTGGGTGTGCCCCTGCTGGTTGATCATCTTGTAGAGGTCCTGGAGAAAGGCCAGGTCGGAGGCGAACAGGTGCTCGATGACGTAGCCGGTGACCTCCGGCAGGTCCCCGAGGGAGACCACGGTCCGTTCCAGGAGAAGCACCGTGAGGTAGGCGGGGTTCTGGCGCACCCGGGAATCGGACTGGGGGGAGATCTCGTCGCGGGCCGTGGCGAGGCGCATGACGCCTTCGCGGTGCACGACGCCGTTCTGGTCGACGTATCCGCGCGGCAGGGTGAACGGGTATTCCGTGCGCAGGGCACCGTCGGCGGTCATGCGGACACCCGCTGGATGTGCTCGCACACGAGGGTGACGGTTTCCATCAGGACCTCGGTGGCACCCGCCTTAAGGGAGCCGATCTCCAGCTTGGAGGGCCAGGCGTGGGAGAGGTAGTACCGCGCGACCGGCTGACCGTCGAAGCTGTACATGACCAGCGAACAGCTCTTGCGGGCACCGGTGATGTTGCCGGTGAGGACCGACTGGTGCCAGGCCCACAGCTCCATGCCGCCGGACTTGCCGCGCCTGAGAACGACGGTCGGCGGCTTGGCCTTGCCGGGCAGCTTCTTGAAGATGATCTCCTTGTCGTTGGAGGACAGGTAGTCGACCGGCTCCACCTCGGTGGTAATGCCGGAGAGTTCGGAGAACGAGGCGATCTCGTAGCCGTCGATGGTGATGGAGAACCGCGCCGCTGTGAGCGCGTCGTGCTGGTCGAGTCCTGTCGACATGGGCAGGGCTCCCTTCCTCTTCGTGCTTCGTCGGGGGGCAGGGGCGGAGCGCGCGGTCACACCGCGCGTGTGGTCGCTGGGGCTTGGGTGCGGATGCGGCTACTCGTCCAGGGCGGCGCCATCCGAGTACTGGGAGATGCGGAACACGATGAACTCGGCCGGCTTGACGGCGGCGATGCCGACCTCGACGGTGAGGATTCCCTGGTCACGGGCGTCCGCTGGGTTGTTCTCCTCGTCACACTTGACGTAGAAGGCGTCGTCGGCGGTCCGGCCGTAGAGAGCACCGTCACGCCAGACGCCGCGGAGGAACATGGTGATGGTCCGCTTGACCGAGTCCCAGAGCTTGGGGTCGTTGGGTTCGAACACGACCCAGTTGGTGCCCTGCAGAATCGACTCTTCGACGTAGTTGAAGAGTCGGCGGACGCTGAGGTACCGCCACTCGGGGTCGCTGCTGAGCGTCCGGGCTCCCCACACGCGGATACCCTGGCCGGGGAAGACCCGGATGCAGTTGACGCCGAGTGGGTTGAGGTGGTCATGCTCCCGGCGGGTGATGGCGAGTTCGAGGGCGATGGGGCCGCGCAGCGTCTCGTTCGCCGGGGCCTTGTGGACGCCTCGAGTCTCGTCACTGCGCGCCCACACGCCCGCGACGTGCCCGCTGGGCGGGACCATGCGCGGCTTTCCGGTGGCCGGATCCATGACCTTGAGCCACGGCCAGTAGAGGGCCGCGTACTTGGAGTCGAATCCCGTCTCGGTGACCCGCCAGGCGCGGACCTCGCTGGCGTTCAGGGCGGGCGGGGTGTCGAGGATGGCGATCCGGTCGGACATCAGCTCGGCGTGCGCGATCATCGCCTGCTGGACGGCCCGTACGCCGTCCCGGTCGAGCAGCCCGCGCTCCAGCGCGGACATGACGTCGGGCACGGCCAGCATGGTGACGGCGTCGACGGCCTCCAGCCCGGACAGGCCGGTGCGCTCCAGGGCGTCGCCGACGAAGTGCTGGGGCCCGAAGTCACCGGTGCCCGAGTCGGCGCCGCTCTCCAGAGAAGTGAAGCCCGGTGCGGGAAGGCGGGGCCCGCCCGCGTCTGTGGCACCGGCGGATTCGAGGGTGATGAGCCGCGACTTCCGGCCGATGACGTCGGCCGCGGTGTCGGCAGTCAGGCGATCGTGTGTCTCGGCGGGCCGGCCGTCTCGCAGGACGACCAGCCTGAAGGTGCCGGGGGCGTCCTCGGCACCCACTTCGACCTTCACGCCGAGCGCGTTGCCGGCGGCACCGGGCTGGACGGCGCGGACGGTCCACAGTGGCGTACCGTCGGCGTCGGCGAGGGCCCGGGTGGCGTGGGTCGGCCCGTCGCCGGGTTCCGGCACACGGACCACGTAAGCGCTGCCGCCGCCGTTGAGGAAGTAGGCGTACACGGCATGGGCAAGGAGGCGTCCCTCACTGAACTCGCCGAACAGCTGGCCGAACTGGGTCCAGTTCGTGACGAGGCTCGGCTCGTTCAGGGGGCCCTTCTCGGCGAAGCCGACGAAGGCGGCGACGGCGGTACCGACGCCCTCGATGGGCCTGGAGCCGGAGGAGACCTCCTCCACGTAGACGCCAGGTGACAGGTAGCTGGGCATGGGTCCTCCGGAACGTCGTGGGCGGTGATTCCACCGTCCGCCTGCCCGGCCCGGCGCGACAGGGCGGTACGGCCAACCCCACGGCTCCAGCCGACTACCCGGCCGACTGCCCTTCCGGCCCTCCCCGGAAGGGCAGTCGGGCCCCAGCATCAGTGGGCATGGTCCTTTACGACACCACCGCCTCGTTGCGGCGCTTCCTCGGGTCGGTTCCGGCACCGGCGGACGGCATCGCGGTCTTCGCGGGTCCACCCACGCAGTGGGACACGTTCCGTGCCGTGAACCCGCGCGGTCTGGGGTTGTTCCTGCACGACGTGCGGGAGAGCCCGCTGGGCGTGCCCGGCGACTGGAGCGATGTCCGGAGCGCCGACGGAAGGGTGGTGGCGCGTCGGGCACCGGTGCGCCGGTACGAGCTTTCCTTCGCCCTGTGGGCGTGGGCGGACGACGACCCGATGGACGAATGCGCGCTGCTCAGCGCCGTCCTCGCCGCGGCGTCGGGCCGGCCGTGCCTGCCGGAGTGGTGTATGGAGGGCGCCCCCGCGGAGTACGGTCACCCGCCCCGGCTGCGGGTCGCCCCCGCCGAACGGGTGCCGCGCAGCCCTCTGTGGGAGGTGGCGGGGCTGCCCCCGCGCACCGTACTGGAACTCGTGGTCACCGCCGACCTGTGGCCGGACGCCACGACCGCGACCGATCCGGTGGTCCGCGAGCGCCGCGTCCGACTCGCCGACCGCCGCGCACCCCGTGGAGGCACGCCATGACGACCGAGGCTGAGGCGATCCACTCCGCACTGAAGTCATACAATGCGATCATTGACCGGAACGGGGGATACCAGCCCTGGTGGGAAAGCCTGAACGAGTTCAGACACGTGCTCAGGAGGGACGGGCTGCTGGCCTACTGCCCCGTCACGACGCAACTCACTGGTAGCGCGGACGAACTGCTGGCGGTGGCCACCGAGTCGGGTGGCTTCGTCCTTGAAACGTGCAGGGATCTCCTGTACGTCCCTCAGGCCTCGCTCTCGCGAGAGCGAGACCGCTTCGACGAAATGGTCCGCACGATGGTGCGGCTTACGAACCGGTTCACCGCGGAGCTGGAACAGTGCGGGACGGATGACTTCTGGCAGACGGTAGGGGAGACGGCGAAGACCACCCACCCTACACCGTCGGTACCTGACGCCTTGCAGGACTTTCATGCCGCCTTCGTCACCGTGTGGGCCGGCGCAACTGAGTGCATCCGCGACTTGGGAGGCGTCCCACGGTTCTTCGATGATCTCGAAGAACCGTGGAACGTGGAGGAGCTGCTGGAACCCCACCCGCAGCTGCCCATCTATACCCGCTCCCTCGCGGACAAGATGCTTTCGGATCTGAACCGGATACCGAAAATGGACGCGGCGCCCTCGCGGCCCCGGCCGGCTCTCGATCGACCGCATGCGGCGACCGGAGCCGTGGGCACGGGCACCTCACGCAACCGCGTCCGGCCCGCCGGCCGGACGGGGCGACCGGGCGCCGGGAACACCGCCCGGACCGCCGCCTCAGCCCGGCGCGATGCCGGGAAAGGCGGGGGAACCGATTCGGCTGCCAGACCGACCGGGGGCAGACGTAAGACCGCCCGCGTGTACAGAGACGGTCCGACCGGCGCGGTGGCCGTCTTCAAGGGGGTCCTCAGGTCCCTGAAGCGCGAGGCCCAACTGCTGAGCCCGGAGGAGGAAGAGCACGCCGCGGCTGTGGACGAGATCCACGCATACCTGACGGCTGCGGTCCTGTTGACCCAGTCAGCCACGGACGACACGCCTCTGGCCGAGTACGTCGGCTGGATCCGGAGCCGCTGCCACACGTGGTTCGACACGGACGCGTATGTGGACGGGCTCCGGAACGCCTACAACGACACGACGGCATCCTTCACGCCGCTCGAGAAGGAGGTACGCACCATCAAGGCGCTCCTCCGCACGACGCCTCCCGGCGAGGAATCCGACGCCGGAAACTTCCTGCACTCGATCGACACCCTGAACAGGCGGTTGCAGCGGGCCAACGAGGTGATGGCGGCCGGAATCGTCGAGGCACTTCGGATCGACGGCCTTCCGTTGAGCGCTGTGCGCAGTGGGCATGTCGAGCCGCGCCCCCAGTTGGTGCTGGGGCTCGCCGAACGGTACAAGACGGTGCTCGACTCGTACGCGACGCTGGCGCGGCGAATCGACCGGCTCACCGGCCACACCAGCGCGCCGCGTCTACGCGAGCGTTGCACAGCTTCCCCCGAACTGACGGTGGACTTCTCCGAGTACCGGGGACCGGTCATACAGCCCCTGGTCGCGTACGTGATGAAGGTTCCGAACGTGCCCACTGCCAGGTGGTGATCCGGGGCACGGCCCCAGGTAACGGTGATGGTGCCCCGGCATCGCCGGGCGGAGAGGAATGCCGGCCGGCGGCCTGTGGGCGATGGGCGCCCGGCTGTGTACCTGGCCCTCACCCCACGCGCGTAGGCGATGCCCGAGCGCGACGGCGCCGGCCGCAGACGTAGCGAGGGACGGGCGCACCACCCGACCGGTACACAGCGCGCGTCGGGGGCAACGCCGGTGGGTCACAGCACCCGGACGGCTCCGGTGGGCACGCCACCATGCGACAGGGGGCGCTCCACGACGCCGGTGGACGGGTTCTGCGCTCCGATGAACTTCCCACCGCCGACATAGACGGCGACATGGTGGGCGGAACCCTTGCCACCCCAGTAGAGGATGTCTCCAGGACGAAGCTCACCGAGGCCCACCTCCACACCGGCGGCCGACTGGGCTCCCGATGTGCGAGGCAGGCTTCTGCCGGCCGACTTGAACGCGGCCTGGACCAGGCCGGAGCAGTCCCACGAGTGGGGGCCGGTGCTGCCCATGACGTAGGCGTCGCCGAGCCGGGCCCTGACGAACGCCACGACGGCCGCGCCGGCACCGCTCGCCGCGGCGGCTTCCGGGGCCTGTTTCGGCACCGTCACCGCCGCCCTGTCGCTGCCCGCGGCCGGATTCGCCGTGCGCGCGGAGGCGCCCTCGGTCACCTTCCGGGCGGTGCGGGCGCGTGCCTCGGCCGCGGCGGCCTCGGCCCGGGCCGCTTTTCGAGCGGCGGCCTCACGGTCGGCAGCCTTCCTCGCGGCGGCCTTCGCCTCGGCGTCGGCACGGGCCCGCTCGGTGACCGCCTTGCGCATGAGCTGATCGGCGGTGGCGCGGACCGCCTGCCTCGTCACCTCACTGCTCCGGCCGGCCGGATCCAGGGCGAGGACCGTCCCGGTGTCCCCCGCGTCCGTCGACACCGCCTCGGCGGTCGGTGTTTCAACGGGGTTGAGGATCGCGGCGGCGCCCAGCACACCTCCGGCGACGGTGGCACCGACGCCAAGGGTGGGACGGAGCGAGGACGGCTTGCGGTGCTTGTTCGGGGTCCGGGACCGAGAGGGGGTCCATCGCACTCCGTGCGCGCCCTGCCGGTCCGGGAGACGACGGGATTCCATGCGTATATCTATGCAGTCGTGCGACGACCCCGGAAGGAACGAAGGGGCAGGCGTCAGGGAAGCGATCGGCCGGCCGCTCCCGTGCTTGGGCCCGGGGGCGCGCGGCCGGACACCCGTTCGCACCGCCCAGGTCGCCACCCGCTACCGGCGCCGCCTAGCGTGGCGGTCAGTCGTGGCGGCGCGCGTCCGTACGTGTGCCGTCCTGCCGATCTTGATGACGGGAGGCCCCGGCATGACCATGCGGACCCTGACGAAGACGGCCGTCGCCCTCCTCGCGCTGCTGGGCGGCGCGGCGGGCTGTTCCTCCGAGCGGGCAAGGATCGGCATTGCGGCGCCCGAACGAGTGACGCCGGGAATCTTCGAGGCCTCGCTCACTCCGGACCGCGTCACGGCCGGAGAAGTCGTGCGCATGACTGCTCCCGGCTGTGATGAGGACTTCGCCACCGCGGCGTCCCAGGCCTTCCCCGCGATCGCCATTCCCAAGGGGCAACAGGCGCGCGCAACCGTCCCCGTCGGTCTGCCTCCCGGGAGTTACTCCGTGTCGTTCGCCTGCGCGGGCGAGACGCTACAACGGGTGCTGACCGTGCTTCCCAGGTCAGGCACCGAATCATCCCCCCCGCGTCAGTCCGAGACGGCGCGGAGCCGACCGAACGCCGTGGACCGGACCTCGGCGGCTCCCACGCCCCCGGCTCCCGCTACGCCTTCGTCCCCGTCGCGGCCACCGGCTCCGGTGACCCCGGCTCGTACACGCACGCCGGCGGAACGAGGGAGCGCGTACGCCGTTCCTCCCGTTTCCCCGGTACCGGCCGAGACCCCCGGAATCCGCCCGCCCGCGCCGGCCCGCACCGGGGAGGCCCGGTCGGAACCTGTCCCTTCGTCGAAGGACGGACAGGCTCGCGGTGTGCGGGGCGGGCTGGGCGGCAGCATCGGCGCGAACGCCGGGCAGGTGGCCGCCGGGCTGGCCCTGATTCTGGCCGGCGTCAGCGCGGTGGTGTGGCGGTTCCACAGAACGCGCAGGCAGGGTGGCCGCCGGCACTGACCCCGGTGTCCAACCTCCGGAGCGCGCCGCCGGGGCCGTCCCCGTGACTCACCGTGGAGGTGGTGCCGGCGGCCCCGGACCGGACGCGAGCAGGACACCGACGGCTCAGGGTCCCCCCTCGTAGTCGGTTCCGGTGACCACGGTGACCTCGGCGGCACCGAGCGTGGTGGCCCGGACTTCCTGGACGTTCGCGATGCCGACGCTCCGGGCCAGTCGCTCCGCCTCCGCCCGGCGACTGGGCTGGTAGCGAACGAGCGACTGGGCCGTCTTGGCGGGAGCGTTGGCTACGGAGGTCACGGTGACGCCCGGGGCCTCCACCCGCCGAGCCACGGCGGCGGCCTGGCCCGTCACTCCGGAACCGTTGAGGACTTCGACGGTCACCGGGGAAGCCGGTCGGGCGGTGGCACCGCCGCCGGCGGCTCCGGACCCGAGTGCCGTGCCAGGGGTGGACGCGTGCAAGGGGACGCCCTTGTCGTTCACCGGGACGTCGTCCACGAGTGCGCGGAACAGCTCGTCGGCCTCCTTCTTGCGCCAGCTCACGTTGGACTTGTCCGAGGGGACCTCGACCTCCCTCGGCCGGTTGGGAACGGTCACGAAGGTGAGTCGGTCCGGGCCGATGCCCTGCAGCGTGCTTCCGAGTCCGGCGAGACCGGACAGCCCGCCGAGCTCTTCGTCCACGGTGAGGGCCTTGGTCACCGCCGAGGCGACCCGGTACATCGCCGCCGTGTCGAACTTCCTGTCCTTCACCTCCTTCGCCAAAGCCGACAGCAGCTGCTGCTGCCGGCCGATCCGGCCGATGTCGCTGCCGTCGCCGAGGCTGTAGCGGGCCCGGGCGTAGCCCAGGGCCTGTCGTCCGTCCAGTCGATGGCATCCCGCGGCGAGGGTGAGGCGCGCCTTCTTGTCGTCGATGGCCTTCGGCAGGCACATCGGCACCCCACCGACGGCGTCGACCATGTGCGCGAAGCCCCTGAAATCGATCTCTATGAAGTGGTCGATGTGGATGCCCGTGTTGTGCTCCAGCGTCTTGATGGCACACGCCGCCCCGCCGGTGGTGCCGCCGGACGCGCTGCCGAGGGCGAAGGCGGAATTGAGCTTGCCCTCGTGGGGCTGTGAGAACCGCCCGCCGCCGATGGCGCAGGCGGGTATGGAGACCCACGAATCCCGGGGGAAGGACGTGACGACGGCCCGCGTCCGGTCCGCGGAGAGGTGCAGCAGCATCAGCGTGTCGGACTTGGCGGCGCCTGCGCTCGCGCCGTAGCCACCACCGGCCCCCTCGCGGCTGTCGGAGCCGATGAGGAGGATGTTCTGGGCGGTGGTGCGCGCGGTGGGCCGGTCGCCGCCGAGGGCTTCGTTGACGCTCGCGGTGGTCAGGTTGGCGTCGAGTCGCATGTACAGGGCGTACGCGGCGCCGGCGCTGATCAGCAGCAGCGCTGAGGTGAGCCACAGCAGCCGGCGCCACACGGATCGAGGGCGCCGTCGGCCTTTCCTTGGAGCGGCCACAGGGCGGTCCGGCGCCCGACGGTGGCGGCCCGTCCCCGGACGCGCCGCGTGCCGCGTCCTTGATCGTGAGGTCATGCCGAGGCGCCGCACTTCCGGCCATGACACACCACGCGCCACAGGGCGCGCCGGAGCAGGCACAGGTCGCGCTTCGTCCGCCGTGCGGTCCGGTCGATGAAACGGTCGGGTCGCCTCATGGCGGTGGAACCTTTCGAGCTCGGTGAACGGGGTGCGTTGGAGCATCCTCGGTATCCGCCCCCCAATGCGGGCTCTTCAGGCGATTAGGGGAACCCCATCCCGGTGGGAGAGACCGCGTCACCGGCTTGGGCAAGGGCATGTGCCCCGGTGGCTGCCCGTGCGCCTGTCCTCCCGGCGCTGGCGCTGCCGGGTGCCGCGTCCGGAAGATGGCTCGACCCTCGCCCCTCGCCCCTCGCCCCTCGATGCCGGCCGCACCACCCGGCCGGCCCTACATAGCCCCTACGGGTCACCGGCTTCCCCGCCTCAACGACAGGAGTCAGACCCCCGTGTACCACTGGATATGGCGCAAGCTCCCGGGCAACGGGTTCATGCGGGCCGTCATCGCCCTCCTGCTGGTCGCCGCCACCGTGCACCTGCTGTTCGAACAGGTGTTCCCTTGGCTGGAGCCGTTGCTCCCGTTCAACGACGCCTCGGTGTCCGAGGCGTCGGCGGTGTCCCGGTGACAGGGCGCCGCAGAGCAACGCCTCCGCCGCGGTGGAAGCGCCGGATCCGGGGCGACCGGGCCGAACCGGCCGGAGGGCCGCATCCCCCGGACACGGGCCATCCCTACCCGCCCCTTCCCGGATCCGGATTCGGCGGTTCCGCCCGCCCGCCCGCCCCCGCCGACCATGAGTTTTCGCGGGGGCGCGCGATGCGCGTCGTACCCGGCCATGTGGACGCCCGGTTCCGGCCGGGGCCGCAACCGATGCCGCCGGGCGCCGGACGCGATCCGGAACGCCACGGAGGTACAGCCGGACGGCGTATCGAAGGCCCTGGACGGTCCGGGGGCCATGGCCGGTCGTCGGCGGGTGTGTCGTTCCTCGGAGTGGTCGGCGAGGTGCTGATCACCTTCGCCCTGCTCGTGGGCCTGCTGGCGGGCTACTGCCTGTGGTGGACGGACGTGGTGGCGGATCAGGCCGCGGCCGTGGCCGCTGAGAAGCTGCGTTCCTCCTGGTCCGCGCCGTCGCAGGCCGGGGCTTCCACTGGCGGGAGCTCCAGGGCCGCCGACGCGCACGCGCGGGCGGCGGGCGTCGGGTTCCTCCACGTACCCGCCCTGTCCTCGCAGGCGATGCCGGTGGCCGAGGGCACGGGACCGGACGTGCTCAACAAGGGCCTCGTCGGCATGTACACCTCGCCCGTGGTGTCCGCGATGCCCTGGGACAGGACAGGAAACGTCACCCTCGCCGCGCACCGGGACGGCCACGGGGCCCGGTTCCACGACATCCACCGGCTCAAGCCGGGGGATCCGATCGTGTTCGAGGGGCCTACGGACTGGTACGTGTACCGGGTCCACTCGTTGCTGCCGCAGACTGCCATCTCGAACACATCGGTGCTCGACGCGGTGCCCCACCAGGCGGGATGGACCCGTCCGGGCCGCTACCTCACCCTGACCACCTGCACCCCGATGTACACGTCGAAGTACCGCTACATCGTCTTCGCCGAGCTGGAGCGGGTCCAGCGGGTGGACGCACGTCGCACGCCACCGGCCGAACTGCGTTCCTGACCGGCCCGCCGGTCGGGGCGAGGTGAGTTCCGACCGGGGGATCAGGCGCTCCGCCGGGGCGGCGGCCGGCCGGGCGACGGAATCCGGTTCCGCGCTCCGTAGCGTCGTTCTTGTCAGCCCCTCGGGCCGACGAGCACAACAGGAGAGCGACTCGGCGCGCCAAGGCGGTCCGTGACATGAGGAGCATGCACGGCCGACACGGCAACCGCTCCGCGGGACCTTCAAGAGCCCGGCAGAACCCCTTCTGCGAGTAGACCCGTCCGGCACAGCCCGGCCGCCGAGAACGCACCATTCTCCTGGAAATCGTGGACCAGCCCGTCTCCATCGGCGCCCTGCCCCTGACCGTCGCCCGCGACACGGGCTGCCAGGTCGCCTATCTCCCCGGCCTCGCCATGCGGCGGATCGCCGACCTCTACCCCGGCGAGGCGAAGACCGACGCCAAGGACGCAGGCGTGATCGCGGACGCCGCCCGCACCATGCCCCCCACCCTGCGATCCCTGAGCCTCACCGACGAGATCACCGCCGAGCTCACCGTCCGGATGGGCTTCGACCAGGACCTCGCCGCCGAGGCCGCGCGCAGCAGCAACCGGATACGGGGCCTGCTCACCCAGTTCCACCCCATCCTGGAACGCATCCTCGGCCGCCTCGACCACCAGGCCGTCATCTGGCTCCTCGAGCGCTACGGCCCCCCGGCCACCCGGCTCATCGACGACGTCGACGAACAGACTGCCGTCGTTCCGGGCACCGGTACCCTCGGCATCGTGATCCCGTGCCTGGTCCGCCGGCTCGCCGCCGTCCGCGAGTGACGCCGGGTCGGAAGCCCCGATCAGCGACCTGCTGGCGGCCCACCCTCTTTCCCAGGTCTTGACGTCTCTGCCCGGCGTCGGCGTCAGGACCGCCGCAGTCCTCCTGGTCACCGACGGCGACGGCACCAGCTTCCCCACCACTGTCCACCTCGCCTCCTACGCCGGCCTCGCCCCCGCCACGAAGCAGTCGGGCACCTCGATCCACGGCGAACACGCATCCCGAGGCGGGAACCGACAGCGCAAACGCGCGATGATCCTGTCTGCGTTCGCCGCCCTGCATGACCTCGCCTCCCGCAGCTCCTATGACCGATGAAGGGCCCGCGGCAAGACCCACACACCCAGGCATCCTCCGCCTCGCACGCCCACGCATCAGCCTCCTGTTCGCCATGCTCCGAGACGGCACGTTCTGCCAAACCCGCACTTCGAGAAGCCGCCGCATGACGCCCTCAGTCGTGACGAAGGAGATGGCGGCCCCCTCACGCAGCCCGGCGCGGCTGCCCACTTGTGCGACGTCACTGCCAGCTTCCTGACCGTCCCCTTCACGGCAGCCGCCCTCGGACGGCTGCCGCGGTCGTGCGTTCGGTGCACCTCTCTGCCGAGTGCCGCGTCAACGGCTCGATCCGGCTGGCCCCGCTCCCCCGGCCTGATCCGCCAGTCGCCCGATCCGGACCCTCCGGGGGCTGGGCCATGGTGGTGGGGACACCGGACGTCGGCCCCGCGCCGGCCCCAGTCCGCCCGTACAGGAGGCACCGCGCATGACCTCGGACACCACTGCCCCCACCCTGTGGGGCCACCCCCGGGCTCTGGCCACCCTCTTCATGACGGAGATGTGGGAGCGGCTCAGCTTCTACGGCATGCGCGCGCTGCTCGTCTATTACCTGATCTCGGGCGGGCCGGACGGGGTCAAGGCTCACCTGCACGGCGGCGGACTCGGCATGACCCTCGCGGCCGCCACGGCGGTGTACTCCGTCTACTCGGCGACGGTCTACCTGATGACCATGCCCGGCGGCTGGGTGGCCGACCGGCTCTGGGGGCCCCACCGCACCGTGCTCGTGGGCGGCGTCGTGATCATGGCCGGCCACTTCACCCTCGCAGTACCCGGCCCGGCCGCCTTCTTCGCCGGCCTGGCCCTGGTCACCGTGGGCACGGGCCTGCTCAAGGCCAACGTGTCGACCATGGTGGGCCACCTCTACGACGGCCTGTACGACCACCGCCGCGACAGCGGCTTCACCCTGTTCTACGTCGGCATCAACCTCGGCGCCTTCCTCGCCCCGCTCCTGATCGGCACGGTCGGCGAGCTCGTGAGCTGGCACCTGGGCTTCGCGCTGTCCGGAGTGGGTATGGCTCTGGGCCTGCTGCAGTACCTGCTCGGGGCCCGCCGACTGAGCCCGAAGAGCCGCGTAGCGGCCCGGCCGCTGAGCGCCGCGCAGCGGGCGTCCGCACTGCGCCGCACCGTACTGGGCTGTGCCGTGACGGCCGCCTTCTACCTCGAACTCGCCCAGCGGGGCTGGTTCTCCCTGACCTGGGTGCTTGCCCCGCTGATCGTCGCCGGGCTGGTGATCCCGGTCGCGGTTCTGGTGCGCATCCGCCGCGATCCGACGCTCGGGTCCGAGGAGCGGTCGCGGCTGCGGACGTACACGTGGTTCTTCGTGGCGGCGGCCGTGTTCTGGATGATCTACGACCAGGGCGGCTCGACACTCGCGGTCTTCGCCGGTGCACACGCCTCCGACACCCTTGGGGGCTTCACCTTCCCCTATTCCTGGTACCAGGCGCTCAACCCCCTGTTCATCATGGCCTTCTCCCCCCTGCTGGTCGCCGGTTGGACGTGGCTGGCCCGCCGCCGACGCGAGCCGGACGCGAATGGCAAGTTCACCCTGGGGCTGGTGCTGATCGCCGTATCGCTCCTGGTGTTCGTCGCCGCCATGGTCCTCGCCGAGGGCGGCGTGATGATCAGTCCGCTGTGGCTGGTCATCATCTACGCCGTCCAGACGGTCGCGGAACTGTGCCTGTCGCCCGTCGGACTGTCCGTAACGACCCGGCTGGCCCCCCGGGCCTACGGCAGCCAGATGATCGGCGTGTGGTTCCTCGCCGTCACGGCCGGAGACAGCGTCACCGGTCTGCTGTCGTTGACCGGTGTCGGCCTCAACAGCCTGGGCGCGGTGTCCGCGGAGGCGGCCGTCGCCCTGGTTGCGGCCGGTGTGTTCCTGTTCCGTCGCCGCCTCAAGGGTCTGCTGCGTTCGCCGCAGCCGGCGCTGGCCTGACAGACGTCCCCGCACTCCCCTCCTTCTCCCCACGCAGAAAGGCTCTTCATGAGCAAGCAGAAGTTCACGGCGCATTCCATGCCGTCGATGAAGGACAAGACCGTCCTCGTCACCGGTGGAAGCGGAGGTCTCGGTGCAGTCACCGGTCGGGAGCTCGCTCGTGCCGGAGCCCATGTGGTGCTCGCCGTCCGCGACACGGCGCGCGGCGAAGCAGCCGCCCGGACCATGCCGGGAAGCACCGAAGTACGCCGGCTGGACGTGTCCGACCTGGACTCGGTACGGGCGTTCGCTGAGGAGTGGAACGCACCCCTGGACATCCTCGTCAACAACGCGGGCGTCATGGCGATCCCCCGGCGTGAGTCCGCGCAGGGCTTCGAGATGCAGTTCGCCACCAACCACCTCGGCCCCTTCGCTCTGACCAACCTGCTCCTGCCGCACATCACCGACCGGGTCGTCACGGTCTCCTCCAACGCCCACCGACGACCGGGCGCCGCGTTCGACTTCGCCGACCCCAACAGCACCGTCGCCTATCAGCCTTGGCGGGCCTACCAGGCTTCCAAGCTGGCCAACCTCCTCTTCACCCGGGCACTGGAGCGGCGACTTCGCGCTGTCGAGTCGACCGTGTCCGCGCACGCCGCGCACCCCGGGTACTCCGCAACGGGGCTCCAGGGCAAGACCGGGCACGCAGTCCAGGGGCTGCTGCTGCGGGTGACCAATCGGCTGCTGGCACAGCCCGCCGAGATGGGTGCGCTGCCCATCCTGTACGCGGCTACGCAGCCGCTGCCCGGAGCCAGTTACACGGGTCCAGCAGGGCGGGGTGAGCTGCGGGGCCACCCTGCTCCGGCCCGCATGGCGCCGGCCGCGCTGGACGACGAGGCGGCGGAGCGACTGTGGCTGCTGTCGGACGAACTGACCGGGGCTCACTTCCCGTTCACGGGATCCGGGGCCACCTGACGCCGTCGAGCACGTGAACCTTCCCGCGCCGGGACGACAAACCCTTGTTGTCCCGGCGCAGTTGTTCGTCTAGGGCACGGCTAAGGCTGCACTGCGTAGGTTCGGTGGAGCACCCCGCCCCGGGACGACCGACGGTGGGGAGGCCCCGCCCTTTCCAAGCGGGCGGGGACCGCCGAACCACGTCGAAGGGACACGCACCATGGTCATGAAGGGCACCGGCCGACGCCGACGCGTCCAGCCGAGCAGCAGCCGCAAGCTCGCCACCGCTGCGGGCGCCACCGGCGCCGGGATCGCCATGCCGTTGCTGGTGAGCTCGCCCGCCTCGGCGGCCCCTGTTTCGGTGTGGGAGGCGGTCGCGGAATGTGAGAGCGGGAAGAACTGGAGCATCAACACCGGTAACGGATACCACGGTGGTCTGCAGTTCTCCCCCGCCACCTGGACGGCTCACGGCGGCACTGAGTACGCCCCCACGGCGGACCTGGCCACGAAGGAGCAGCAGATCGCGGTCGCCGAGAAGGTGCTGGCAAACCAGGGTCCCGGGGCTTGGCCCACCTGCGGCGCGAAGGCCGGACTCAGCCGGGGCGGCCCTGCCCCGGAACTGAACACGTCCGGGTCCCAGGAGGCCTCGGGTTCCACGGAGGCCGCCCCCCGGTCGGCACCGAACGGCCAGTCCGCGGGGGCGTCCGATGGCACGTACACCGTGCGCGTGCACGACAACCTGTCGACCATCGCCCGGGAACAGACCCAGGGCACCTGGCAGGACCTCTACGAGATCAACCGTGACGTCGTCGGGGCCGACCCGAACCTCATACGAACGGGTATGGTGCTCGACCTCGGTGGAAGCGGTGCGGCACCGGGCGCGGCGGCCACGCAGCCGTCGACCGCACCGGCGGCGCCGGCCCCCGCCAAGGAGGCGGCCGCGAAGGCGGCCGCTCCCGTGGGGCCGTCGGTGCAGACAGCCTCGTACGGCCAGACGGGCAGCATGTGGTCCAACAGCCATACAGGCGTCGACTACGCGACGGATCACGGCGCTCCCGTCTACGCGGTCACGGGCGCCACGGTGGAACGGGTCGGGCCGGACGGGTCGTACGGCAACACCGTGCTACTGAAGACCGACGGGGGCCAGTACCTGCTGTATGCGCACCTGTCGGCCATGGGCGTCAGCGAGGGTGAACGCGTGACCGCAGGCCAGGTCGTCGGAAACGTCGGCAGCACCGGCAACTCCAGCGGTCCGCACCTGCACTTCGAGGTCCGGAGCAGTCCCGAGTACGGATCCGATATGGACCCCACGGCGTACCTTCGTTCGCTGGGCGTCTCCGCCTGAGCCGACAGACCCGGGAGAGGGGACGGGGGCCGCGCGGAGCGGCGCCCGTCCTCTCGGCGTGCGCGAAACACCCACGGCCCGACCGGAGACGCCTGTGGGGGTGCGAGGCGATCCGCAGGGGATCGCGTGGCCCGGAGCACGTGGACGGCCCGGCCGGGAACGCCCGGCCGGGCCGTCTGGCGGAGGCGGTTCAGTAAGGACCGTTCACGTTGTCGATGGAGCCGTATCGATGTGCGGCGTAGTTGGCGGCCGCCGTGATGTTGGCGACCGGGTCGTGCGGGTCGAACTTCGTCCCCGGGACGTGATACGCACGGAACGTCGGGTCGATGACCTGAAGGAGTCCCTTGGACGGCGTGCCCTTGCGTGCATTGCTGTCCCAGTTGTTCACGGCATGGGGGTTGCCGGAGGACTCCCGCATCACATTGCGGTGGATGCCGTGGTAGGAGCCGGGAATTCCTTCCCGCCGCATGATGTCGAGCGCCTCGCGGATCCACCCGTCGAGGTTGGAAGTGTGCGAGGGGGCGCGTTCTGAGGACCGCGCGGCCCGTTCGTTCGTCTTGGCGCGGCCCGTACCACCGGCCTTGCCTTCCGCGCCGTCCAGCTTGATCTTCATGCCGGGGTGGATGAGGCTCGGATCACCGCCGATGACGCTGCGATTTTCCTCGTACAGGCGCTGCCAGCCGCCCTTGACATGGTGCCGGCCCGCGATCTCGGTCAGTGAGTCACCGAGCTTCACCGTGTACGTGGCTTCGGTGGCCTTGGCAGCACCCGACTGGTGGGCCGACACGGGAACCGCCGCACGGACTGTACCCGTTGACGCCGCGAGCGCGGGGGCGGCGACGGGCACGTGCGGCAGCGCCGCGGCCTGGGCGCCACTCGACGCGAGCAGCGGGATGACGATCGCGGCCCCGCCCGTGCCCGCCGCGGCGAAGCCGCGGGCGAGTCCGCTCTTGCGGATCCGGCGGTGCTTTCCCTTTTCACGCATTCTTGTGTCTCCAAAACGAATTCGAGCGGTAATACGAAGAACCTAGCCGCCGACCCTTTCCCGGCACAAGAATTCAATCCCTACGCTCAAGAAAAATCCGCATGCCGGAAACCTCTACGAAGCGCCCGAAATCACAGGGGTTTAGTTAAAAACTATCAACCCCAACCGAATCTGCCCTTGGAATTAGGCTTCCGCTGTCCGATTGTGCGTCTAAGCCGGTCGATTTCTTCTCCCCCGACCACGACACCGATCGGGGGACAACGCGTGGGAACGAGGCCACTAGCGTGGTCAACACGGACCCCGGCGCGAAGGGAAGAGTAAGCAGAATGGCCACGTACACGCCCCGTGCCGCTATGTCGGCCGAGCACCGCGCACGCGAGCGACGGGAGGCTAAGCGACGGAGGATCCTCACCGACCGCGGCACCCCGTCTCGCACCAGGAACATCGCGGACATCCAGCGGCACGTCCGTCATCTCTACTACGCGGGCGGGATGTCCTCGCAAGCCATCGCCGAGCGGAGCGGTGTGGGCCGGCACACTGTCATGCAGCTGATCACCGGCCACCGCACGGTAGGAGGTGAGATCACAGAGGTTTCGTGCATGCTGCGGTCCACCATCGAAAAGCTGTGGTCCGTGCGACTCGACCCCTCGCCCGAACCGTCGGGCCGGGGGGCGCGGATCCCCCCGCTGGGGACCAGGCGCCGCCTACAGGCGCTGAACGCGCTGGGCTACGACTTCGTCTGGATGGCCGAGCGACTGGGCATCTCCCCAGGCAATCTCCACGCGATGGTCACCAGCTCACGCAGCCGCTCGTTCGTGTACGCGTCCACCGCTCGGCGGGTGGCCGACCTGTACGCGGCCTACCAGCACGTGGATCCCGCCCTCGCGGGCCGGAGCGCCTGGCACGTCAGTACCGCCCGCACCCGCGCCCGCAGGGCCGGGTACGCCCCGCCGTGCTGCTGGGACGACGAGACCATCGACCTCCCCACGGCCCAGCCCGAATGGACCGGAGCCTGCGGCACCCCCCGGGGGTACGGCATCCACCTCCGCGAGAGGATCCCGGTCTGCCCACGCTGCCGTGCAGCCCGGCGGCAGGGCCCCGTCTCCGCCGCCCCAGCAGACGCGTGCTCCGCTGACGGAGCAGTGGCCTGGTCCGGTGTCCGGACCCTGTACCCCGGCGGCCACGAGAGCGGGCGCCGCACCCCCCGATCCGCCCCGCACCGGCCAAGCCTTCGCCGCGAGATGGCCCGCCCGCTGCCCCCCGTCGGAAGATCCGCGTGACGCGGACGCCAAGGCACGAAAGGCTGCACGGGCCGTACGCAAGCGGCCTCGACGACCCGCAAGGGCCGCCGGACATCGGTTCGGCGGCCCTTGCCGCGTGCGGCGGCCGTACCTCTCGCACACGGGCTCAGGGGGGCCTTCGAACCCCTCGCCGCCCGAACCTGCGACGTCGACGCGGCAGAAACCGACCAACTCGTTGCGATGTCGAAATCGTCCGCTCGTGCAGTGTGCATGCTGATGAGCGCAGGGCTTCTCGCGTACTTGCCGACAGGCCTGTGCCGTTCAGGCCGGGTGGGACGTCACGATCGCTTCGACACCGACCTCTCCGGTGGCCGGGGATCGGACCTCTCCCGGTAGCGCTTCCGCGCCGTTCCTCCGCCGCCCTGGGCTGAGCAGCCCGGTGACCTCCAATGAGACAGGTCTGCCGAGATGTCGGGAGAGGGCTGCCTCGACGAGCTCGGGACCAGGAGGGCGTGCGCGGCTTCCGGCCAACCAGTGGGCGACCGTCGAGCGGTCGTAGTGGAGCGGTGTGCCCTGGGCGGCTCCGAGCGCGTTGACCCGGCGTGCCAGTTGGGCGCCGCTCCATCCGGCCTCGGCCAGGAGGATGCGCGGGGCCGGGTTCGGAGTGAGGGGGGGGATCGCACGCTCCTCCTCCCGCCCCGCCCCGCCGATCGTCACTGCGCGCGTTCAACGTCCTCACAGGTTCAACAAGTTCGCCTGTCGTGATGGTGCTGGAAGGGCTGTCGGCCAGGCAGGCTCAGGTTACGGCTCCCTTGGTGGCCGTGCACAGCACGCACGAGTCCAGCACCCGTTGCAGCCGTGCGCCCCTTGCGCACGGCTGACCAGTCCCGACGGAGGGGCCAGATGCAGAACAACCCCGGGTGTGGAGCGGATCGTCCGTCCGATCCATGGCGCTCCGTCCATCTCTTCCCAGGGCAAGGGGACTTCTCCGTCGGCTCCCTGGTTCGCGCGGCCCGCGCCGAGGGGCGGGTGTTCACGGCCATCCGCCAGGTGTTCCGCGAGGTCGACGATGTCGCGGTGGGGTGCGGTCTACCGCCGCTCGGTCCCTGGCTGTCGGGCCCGAATCCGCCGAGCGGGCGGGAACTCGCGCAGGCGCCGACGGGCACTTCCCAGCTTGCCGTCTACGGTGGTGCGGTGGCGGTGCACCGGGCGTTGTGCGACAGCTACGGAGCGCCGTCGGGCGTCGTCGGCGTGAGCTTCGGCGAGATCGCCGCGCTGACCGCCGCCGGAGTCCTCACCATCCCCGACGGCGCCCGCGCGGCCCTTGGCCTTTCCCTCGTGCTCGCCTCGTGCCCCGGTGGGCTGAGTCTGCTCTCCTGCTCCGAGTCGTCCGCCCGTCGGCTGCTGGAGTCGTCGGGGGCGGTGGAGGCGGTGGTGGCCGTGGTCAACGACGACCGGTCGGTGGTGGTCTCGGGGCCCGTGTCGGACCTGGTCAGGGTCGAGAAGACGGCTGCGGACTCGGACGTGACCACCGTGCGTCTGCGCCTGCCGTTTTCCTCCCATCATCCTTCGCTCACCTCCCAGGCCCGTGCGTTCGCCGTGTCGCTGCGCGCCTGTATCTGGTCCGAGCCGCGCTTTCCCGTCTACTCCGCCGTGGCCGGCCGCCGCTACCGCCCGAGCGACGACCTGGCGAGGTGCCTGGCGGACTGCCTGGTCCGGCCCGCCGACGTGCCCCACGTCCTGCGTCAAGTGGCCCTGCGCCGTCCGGCCGTCCTCTTCGAAGCGGGCACCGGAGATGCTCTGGCGTCCAGCGCCCGCAGGGTGCTGGACGCGTGCACCGCGCCGCCTGTTCACGCGCCCCTCGCCGAACCTGACTTCCCCTGGTGACCTCGCCCCGACCTGGAGGACCGGCAATGGCCCTCGCGTCCCTGCCCACGACCACCCGTGACGAGATTCGACACCTTCTCCACGGCCCCTGCGACCCCTCCGTCCTCTCCGCGTTGCGCAAGGCGCTGGCCACCGACGCACGACCCGATACGGGGAGATCCGAGAAGTCCGGCACCCAACTGAGCCTTCGCCATCTTCGAACGTGCTGGTCGGAGGGCCTGGCGTGAGGGTCGGTGATGCTGCTCGTGCTGGTCGTGTGCGGGTGACTGGGCTCTTGATCATCCGGCAGCGTGCGGTCAGCGGTTGACTTCGAGGTCGGTCAGGACGAGCAGGGCGCGCAGGAGGGCGGTGGCACGGGCGGGGTCGATGCGGAGCCTGGTGAGGATTCGCCAGTTCTTCAAGTGGGCGAAGCCGTGTTCGACCGGAGCGCGCCCGGCTGCCAGCACGCGGTTGGCCTGCTTCTGGTTGGGGGTCAGCTTGCGGTACCGGGTGGCCTTGTAGCCGGTGACGATGACCTGGTCGTCGGGGTTCTCGGGGTTGTCTACGCCGAGGAAGCCCAGGTCGGCGAGCGCACCAAGGCCGGCAGCCTTCAGCTGCTCGACGATGTGGTCGTGGCGGGCGGCCTTCGCATCGTGGGTTCGCCCCTGTCTGGCCGCGGAGATCCAGATCAGGCGGCCCCTCTCGTCAGTCAGGGCGAGGAAGTGCAGGCCGTGGCGGTGGTGCTTGCCCGAGTAGTTGCGCCGGTCCTCGCTTCCGGTGCGGCGCTGTGTGGGTATCAGGGTGCCGTCGACCAGCACGACCTCCCCGCCGCGCTTCGCGATCCTCTTCAGGGCGCGGTCCAGGCGCGGAGCCTTCGCGGCGAGCAGGCCGACCATCTCGTCGCGCCAGCGCCGCAGGGTCGATTCGGGCACATTGTTGCCGCCTCGAGCACGCGCTGGTCGTGCCGCAGCATCGCCAGGACGAGGACCGCGATCCGGCCCGGCGGCAGCGAGCGGAACGGGGAGCTGATCGCCTTGAGGTGCGAGCGCAGCAGGTCGGCGAGGTAGTCGAGGGTGTGCGTGGACACGTTGAGGCGGCACTGGTAGACAAGGGAGACGCCCTCGGCCGGCTTGTTGGAATTCGTCACACAATCTCAACGGCCGCCGGGGGACCTGTGGTTACGCCCGGCATCACCCGATGGGCCGACCGTGGGTTGCGTTGCAGGTCACAAGCGCGTGGTGAAGCGGCCGTCGGGCAGCTTGCGCAGCCAGCCCCGGTCGGCGAGCTTGGTCAACTTCCCGCGCAGCGGCTCCAGTTTCCCGCGCACGCCGGTGTCCAGGCCCAGCTCCTCGCCCACCGCGCGAGTCGCCACCGGCGCCCCGGCCTGGCGGACGGCGGCCCAGATGCGCTGGTACTCCGGCGGCAGCACGCTCTCGGCCATGCCGGCCTCCCGGTGCGGGACCAACAGCACCGCACGGCCCGCGACCTGGGCCGTTACCGGGGCGGGAGCCGCGGCCTCGTCGGCGAGCTGCTCGGCCATCCGCTGCCAGACCCGCTCGGCGACGGCGAGCTCGTCGCGCTCAGCCCGCACCTCCGACAACTGCTTGACCAGGCCTTCTTCGAGTTCGTCCAGCTCCGTGCGCCGCGCGGCGATCCGTGCCACGATCTCGGACTCCGTCATGCAGCGGATGGTAGGCGGTGCCACGGCCGGTGCACGGAGGAAGCCGAGAACCCGCCCCGATGGATCCTGCCAGACGATCAAGGCCGCAGACTCCCGCCAACGACCAGCACGAGTACCATCACCGACCCTCACGCCAGCCCCTCCGACCAGCACGTTCGAAGATGGCGAAGGCTCCGCGCATCAGGGCCTCCACCCACGTCGGGTCCAGGAACTCCCGCCGGTCGCCGAGGAAGGCGCGCTGGACCCCGGCGAACGGGTTGCCCGGGTGAGGATGCGTGCCATCGGCGCCGTCACGGGCGCGGAGGCCGCCCGCGAGGAGGATGCGGACGTCGCGCCAGGGAGCCGGTTCCTCCTCAAGGAGCCGTGGCTCGACGGGTACCGAATGCCCGGCCCGGTCGTGGACCGGGCCAAGTCCGGCGAGCACCTCGTTGACGGTCCCGTCAGGCACCTGATCGCACAGCCAGGCACGCAGCTCTACCGCCGACATGTCCTGGCCGCCGTCTTGCCCGTCCTGCGTGCCGACCTCCGTCACGAGGTCCGCCCACAGCCGGCGCCACGCGGACACCGAGTAGTGGCGCAAGAGCAGACCCCGCCAGCGGGCTGCCTCGGGGGCAGCGGAGAGTACGGGGTCGTCGGTCAGGCTCGTGCCGAACGCGACGGTCTCCCGCAGCGCACCGGTGTACGAGCGCCCTCCGTGCAGAGCGACTGCCCGCGCGAGCACGCGCAGCGTGGCCCTCCGCGTCCGGTCGGTGGCCTGCCAGTCCTCCGGATGGTGCATCCCGTCGCGGGTCGCGGTCAGCAACGAGGCGAGCCAGTCCCGCTCCTCGGCACACGGCTGACCCAGCGCTGCAGCCCCGGCTTCCTGCAACTCGGCGGTCCGAACCTCGGTCCGCCTGGAGCCTGCGAGGGCGAGCAGTGGCGCGAACAGCTCGCGGACTTCTGCGGGGCATTCGTGCCGTCCGGGCCGGATCCTGCCCCCGTCGTACCCGACGATGCCGAGGACCTGGGCAGGCGCACCGTACTGGGACCAGAAGCCCCACGAACGGGGCGAGTAGACCCGGGCAGTCCGGTCAAGGTCGAGCCCGTCGTCGGCAGACAGCCGGGGGTACACGCCGTCATGGCCGTGTGGGAAGAGCCCGTCGGGGATGCCGCCCGGCGACTGCGCGATCTGTACCGCTGCCAGCAGCACCTCGGCGCGGCGCAGCAGCTCACGGCAGCCCTGGGCGTCAAGGTCCCGGCGCTCACCCTCGACGGCGGCCGCGGCATAGAGCGCGTAGTAACGCGCGTACTTGGTGACGCTGGACACCCCCGGCACGAGCCGGTCGACCAACCTCCGGACAGGCCCCTCGACGGACAGGGGGAACTTGGGACTCCGATGCCCCAGCCCCTCCTTGGCCCACGCCGGCCCCACTGCCTCCGCCCGCAACCTGCTGCCTTCCCCCTCGGCTGCTCCAGACCATACATCGGCCGCCTGACACCGACTCAGGGGGAGCCGGTAGTACGATGGACGTCAAGTGCGGGTCGAGCTGCGCCACGCAACCAGATGGCGTCCAATTAGCGCCCGGAATTGTGCGGCATCCGGCCCGCCCACCGCAGCTCCACCCTCAGGCGGCCTCCCAGAGGCCGGCGTCAAGCACACGGGCCGCCTTCGTGATACTGCCCGGCATAAGATGCCGATAGGTGCGATAGGTTTCCTCGATGGACTTGTGCCCCATCCACTCGGCTACATCGGTGATCGGTATGCCTTTACCCAGGGCATTTGACGCGAAGTAGTGACGGAAACCATACATGCCCATGCCGCTCACCGGGGGAAGGTCTCTGAACAGCTTCTGCACGCGACGGCGCTCCATACCTTCGGTGTAATAGCCGCCCGGACCTCTGAGGAGATAACCTTCCTCCGTCGTTCCATACTTCTCTTCGAAACGCTCCATCGCCTCTCGCACGGTACGCGGCAGCGGTACCTCTCTGAATTCACCGACCTTTCGGTGCTTGAGCTTCGCCGGCTTAAGCAGGTTCGAATGGATCTGCTCGTGGACTCGGTAGACATCGTCTGCGACCACGTTGTTTATGTTTACCGCCCGCGCTTCACCATTGCGGAGACCACACCCGACCATCATCGTGATCTCCAGTGCGAGGTCTTTGTCTGCCACCGCAAGGGCCTTGGTGCTGTAGTCGAGCTTGGGAATGACCACCTTGCTGCGCACGTATTCGGGATCCTGCACGCCTTTCACCGGATCCTCAGCCATCGCACCCTTGTCGTAGGCATCTCTCAGGATCGACTTCAGGGTGCGATATATATTCATCTGATTGCCGCGCCCGACACCATTGGCCTCAAGGTCATCAAGGAACTGCTCAACGACGGTCGGGGTGACCGAGTTCAGCTTTCGGGAGCCGATGGCGGGATTGATGTGGACCTTGATATAGCTGCCGACATGCTGCGTGGTTGAGTAATCAGTCATCTTGCGCTGCCGAGGCAACCACGTCTCCGCGTACTCCTTGACCGTCTTCTGCCCCAATTCACGACGCGCTTCGGCCACAGTCGGGGCCGTCTGCTTCTTGGTCTTATAGAGCGCCGCGAGGCGGTCTATCGCGTCGTCCTGAGTGCTGAAACCAGTCTCCTCGCGCTGCTTCCCCAGCGCGTCGCGGAAGCGAATCGTGTATGTGTGAGAGCAGCGCGTTTGCCTGGCGCAGTCACAGGGCTTGAAGAACGTGCCCATGCCGCGGGCGAGCTGTCGAGCCATGAGTGGGAGCCTTCCGGAGCCGTGCGGGCGACCGCTGGCCCGGCCCCCGCTGTCTCGCCCGGAGGTCAGCATCGCCGGAACGGGGTCCGGTCTCATGCTGAGTGTTTGCTGACCTGGGCCCGGCCATCATGGCCCTGACCTGCACAGATGACCAAATGTCAGATGTTCGACTTGAACATCTCTCGGTACAGCACGTTCTCTCCGTTCACCAGGTCACCGGTAGCTCTTGGACGCCGTAGATGATCGCGTCCGGGCGGGTGCGGACCTCGTCGGCGGGCACGCCGAGGCGCAGTCCGGGGAAGCGTCCGAACAGGGCCTCGAAGGCCACCCGCAGTTCCAGCCGGGCGAGTTGCTGGCCCACGCACTGGTGGACTCCGTGCCCGAACGCGAGGTGCGGTACGGGCTCGCGGGTCACGTCCAGCACGTCCGGCCGGGCACAGAGCACCGGATCACGGTTGGCGGCCGCGAAGGAGAGCGAGACCGCGTCCCCGGCCGCCATCCGGTGCCCCTCGAACTCCAGGTCCTCGCCCGCCGCGCGGATGCCGCCCGCGTGGACGACCGTCAGGTAGCGCAGCAGCTCTTCGACCGCCCGCTCGGCCAGCGAGGTGTCTGCGGCCAGCGCGGCCGCCTGCTCGGGGTGCTCCAGCAGGGCGAAGGTGCCAAGGCCGATCATGTTCGCGCTGGTGTCGTATCCGGCGGTCAGCAGCACGCTGCCGACCGTGACGAGTTCCTCGTCGGTGAGCCGGCCCTCGGTGACGAGGGTGGCGAGCAGGTCGTCCGCCGGTTCGGCGCGCTTCGCCTCGACCAGCCCGCGCAGCAGCCCGGTGATGGCGTGCCAGCCGGCGATGGCCTCCTCGGCGCTGGAGTGCACCGCGAAGAGGGCCTTGATGGCCCGGGCGAACGCCGGGCGTTCCGACACGGGCACGCCCAGCAGCTCGCAGATGGCCGACGCGGCCATGGGCTCCGCGAACCCGGTCACCAGGTCGACCGGGCCCTCGCCCTTGCCTTCGGCCATGGCGTCCAGGTGGCCCCCGGCGAGCTCCGTCAGCCGGGGTTCGAGGGTGCGGGTGCGGCGCGCCGAGAACCAGGCGGCCACCGCCCGCCGGTAGCGGGTGTGCTCCGGCGGGTCCATCGCCGTGAACATGCCCGGGGCCGGCTCGGTGCGGTCGGTCGCCATGGGCAGCGGGATGGGCGAGCGCAGCGCGTCCCCCCGGGAGCTCATCCGGGGGTCGGCCAGCAGCTTGCGGACCTGGGGGTAGCCGGTGACCAGCCAGCCCACGTGCCCGTCCGGGAACTCCATGCGGGCGACCGGGTGGTCGGCGCGGAGCACGCCCAGTTCGGGTGCGGGGTCGAAGGGGCACCGGCCCCGGGTCATCGGGAGACCCGGGACCGTGGGAAGGCCGTCGGTCATCACACCTCGTTCTCCGGAGACAGTCGGACGGGAAGACGCTGCATCGAGAGCAGGTAGCGCGGCTCGATCTCCTGCGGGTCGACGGCCAGCGACAGGTCGGGGAACCGCTTGAACAGTGCCGTCAGGGCGACCTCGCCCTCGATCAGGGCGAGGCTGGCGCCCAGGCAGTAGTGCGCGCCCCGGCCGAAGCCCAGGTGCGGGTTCTGCTCGCGGGTGACGTCGAGGCGTCCGGGCTCCTCGAAGACCTCGGGGTCCCGGTTCGCGGCGGCCAGCACCACCTGGATGGCCTCTCCGGGCTGCACCTTCACTCCGCCGATCTCGACGGGCTCGGTGGCGAAGCGGCGGAAGGTGTGCTTCACCGGCGCGGTGTGGCGGACGAGTTCGGCGACGGCCCGGCTGCCGAGGGAGGGGTCGTTCTTCAGCAGGTCCAGCTGGTCGGGGTGTTGGAGCAGGGTGAAGGCCCCGAGTGCGACGAGGTTGCGGACGGTCTCGTGGCCGGCCTGTACGAGGACCATCGCCAGGGCGGTCAGCTCGTCGTCGGTCAGCCGGTCGCTGTCCGCCTCGTGGACCTGCACGAGTTCGGAGATCAGGTCGTCGCGCGGCTCGGCCCGGCGGGCGGCGATCAGTTCCCGGGTCACCCGCGTCATGCCCCGTACGGCCGGGGCGAACTGCTCGGGGTTCGGGCGCAGGGCCTGGGCCAGGGACTCGCTCCACTCGCGCCACTGCTCGCGGTACTCCTCGTCGACGCCGAGGAGTTCACAGATGACGATGATGGCCAGCGGGTGCGCGTAGTCCGCGATCAGGTCGGGCTCGGACTTTCCGGCGAGGCCGTCCAGCAGGCGCTCCGCCACGCGTTCGACGGCCGGGGTCAGGGCCAGCATCCGGCGGGCGGACAGGGCCCGGGTGACGAGGCCGCGGACCCTCATGTGGTCCACGCCGTCCATCGTCAGCAGGGTGGAGTCGAACATGTCGACGATGTCCTCGGGGATGCCCCGGCTGAGCATGCTCTCGCGGTGGGAGTCGCCCGGCGGGCGGCTGCGCAGGGTCGGCTCGCCGAGCACCGTCTTGACGTCGTGGTGTCCGGTGACCACCCAGACGTCGCTGCCGTCGGCGAACTTCCCGCGGCAGACGGGCCGGGGGGCGCCGAGCCAGCGCTCCCCCGCCTTCGGGTCGGTGATGAACTTCGGGTCGGACAGATCGAACTCGCTCGCCAAGCCGTCCGATGCGGTGCTGAGTTCCTGGGTGGGGGTCTCGGTCATGCGGTCTGCCTCGCTCGTTACTGAGAATGTCGGTCGTGCGGGTGGTGCCGTGTACGTGGTCGCGCCGCCCCTGTGAGGGTCAGGAGCTGCGGCTGCGGAGCCCGTCGCCCACGACCTCGGCGGCCTCGGCCATCAGGCGTTCGGCGAGCACGTCGGCGTGCCGGTCCCGCCAGGCGTGCAGCGGTGTGCCGGCCAGCCACCGGTTGCAGGCGCCGAGGGCCGGTCCGCAGGGGATCTGGTAGTCGGCGACGCGGCCCGGCGCGCCCTCGATCGCCCAGGTGGCCGCCTGGGCGCAGTACCAGCGGAAGACGAGCGCCATGCGCCGCTTGGGGTCGAGGGCGGACGCGGCGGAGTCGCCGAGGCGAGCGAGGATCTCCTCGAAGGAGGCTCCCAGGTAGTCGCGCTCCACCTTCGCGCGCACCGCGGCGGGTACCGCCTCCCAGGAGTCGTGGTTGCGCCACAGGTCGTGGAGCTTTCCCGCGCGGGCGTGGAACAGTACACCCTTGCGCAACACCCGGGCCCGGCCGCCCAGTTCGAAGAGGTCTCCGTAGGGCGCGAAGGCGGTGTCGTGGACGTCGGCCTCCTGCAGGAGGTCCTTGGCCGCCGCGCTGGTCCCGCTCTCGGCCGTGCACGCGTTGATGGAGCCGGTGAGGACGAAGTCGGCGCCCAGGACGAAGGAGGCCGCGGCCGACTCGGGGGCGCCGATGCCGCCCCCGGCCCCGACGCGCACGGCCCCGGCCACTGCGCCGAGCTCCGCACGCAGTCCGCGCAGCGCGGGCAGCAGCGCCCACAGGGTCGCCATGTCGGAGTGGTCCCCGGCGTCCCCCACCGCGCAGACGTCGTCGGCCAGCGCGACGCGCGCGCCCGCCTCGGCCTCCTCGGCGGTGAGCAGCCCCTCCGCCACCAGCCGGCTCACCAGGGCGGCGGGCGGTGGCTCCAGGAACAGGCGGGCGGCGTCCGGCCGCGTCACCTTCGCCAGGATCTTGCGGGGCACGTGCACGGTGCCGTCCGCCAGCACCCGGGCGCCGGTCAGCCGGTGCCGTACGAGGGCGGGCGTGGCCTCGACGTGGGTGGAGGCCTCCACGAACCGGACGTCTTCCCGAATCAGTACGTCGACCAGCTCGGACTCGGCCCGCGGGTCGAAGGGGTCGTGGGTGACGTTGACCCCGAACGGCGCCCCGGCCGGGACGCGTGCGCGGATCGCGGCAACCGCCGTGGCCACGTCCCGGGCCGGGAGCCCCGAGGCTCCGTAGTAGGAGAGCAGTCCGGCCCCGGCCATCCGGGCGACCAGGTCGACGGAGCCGATCCCCTGCCGCATGCCTCCGGCGGCGTAGGCGAGGCGGACGCCGTAGTCCCGCCGGAAGTCCTCCGACCCGAGCGACCCGGCGGAGGCCGTCGCGGGGCGTACGGGCGCGGCCGGCGCGGGCTCGGTGCGTACGGGTTCGGACCGGACCGGCTCGGTGCGTACCGGCTCGGTGCGTACCGGCTCGGACCGCCGGGGCGCGCCGGCCCCGGCGGACTCTGCGGCGGGCAGGGGGGTCGCCTCGTTCCGGATCCGGTCGATGAGCTTGGTCAGCACCTGCCCGGGACCGAGCTCGCGCACCCGGAAGTCACCCTGGCCCATCAGGAGCCGGACGCTGTCGGTCCAGCGCACCGGCGAGGCGATCTGCCGTCGCAGGGTGGCGGCCACCTCTCCCGCCGCGTAGGGCCGTCCGTCCACGTTGGCGATCACCGGGATCTTCGGCGGCGCGAACGCGGTGGCGTCCAGCAGCCGGCCGAACTCCTCGGCGGCGGCGGCCATGTACCGGCTGTGGAAGGGTGCGCTGACGTTCAGCGGCGCGCACCGCGCCCCGGCCGCCTTCAGCGCGGGCAGCGCCCGGTTGACCGAGTCCGCGGGACCGGCGATCACGGTCTGGGTGGGCGCGTTGTAGTTGGCGATGTCGAGGTCGGAGAGGCCCTCGTCGCGCAGGACCCGCTCCACGAGCGCGGCGTCGACGTAGGAGACGGCGGCCATGGTGCCGCCCGTGACCTGCCCCATGAGCCGGCCGCGCTCGGCGACCAGGCGCAGGCCCGTCTCGAAGTCGTACACCCCGGCGGCGAACAGGGCGGAGAACTCGCCCAGGCTGTGCCCGAGGACGTAGTCGGGCAGGCGCCCGCCCTCGCCCACGGCCGCCAGCCAGGTGAGGGAGTTGACCACGTACAGCGCGGGCTGGGTGTAGCGGGTGTCGCGCAGGTTGCGGCCCGGGTCCTCCAGGCACAGTTCCCGGACGGAGTAGCCGAGGACGGCGTCGGCGCGGGCGACGAGGTCGGGGAAGCGGTCGAACACCTCCCGGCCCATGCCCTTGGCCTGCGCGCCCTGCCCGGGGAAGACGTGGACGTCGAGCGTCGGTGCGGCGGCGGGCCGGTGCGCGGCGGTCGCTGCGGGAGCGCTCACGGGGTTCACCTCGATTCTTGCGGGGGTGGCGGCGAGGTGGGGGCGCGCGTCGAGGACGGCCCGGTACAGCACCTCGTCGCGGGCGTACGGGGACAACAGGGGAAGCACGCGGGAGCCGCTGCCCTCCGGCAGTGCGGCCCGCACCAGGTTGGCCATGGACCCGGAGGGCCCCAGGTCGAGGAAGAGCAGGTCGTCCCGTTCCAGGAGCGGGCCCAGCGCCAGGGTCAGGTCGAAGGGTTCGCGGAGCACCCGCCACAGGTGTGCGGGGTCGGGTATCCGCACGGTCGTGCCGGTGGTGCCGGAGATCAGCGGGATCGTGGCCGGCTTCATGGCCAGGTCGCCGATCAGGTCCTTGAACACGCCCTCGACCGGGTCGATCAGGGGCGAGTGGAAGGGGAACAGGACGGGCAGCCGCTGGCAGAGCGTGCCGGTGGCGTGGAGGTGCCGTTCGATCCGGTCCAGAACCCCGGCGGTGCCGGCCAGGACGAAGTTCTCCGGCGAGTTCACGGCGGCGACGTGCGCCCCCGCGAGGGCCGGGTCGCGGTCGGCGAGCCCCGCGTCGGCCAGGACCGCGAGCATTCCGCCCCGCGGGCCCTCGGCCTCGAACACGTCGACCTGGCGCAGCAGGGAGCGCAGGCACTCGTCCGGGTCGACGGCGCCCGCGACGGCCGCCGCCGCGATTTCCCCGAGGCTGGCGCCGAGCACCGCGCCGGGTTCGAACCCGTGGGCCCGCAGCATCCGCGCCAGCGCGTACTCGACCATGAAGATGGCCGGCTGGGTGAGGGAGAACTGCGTCATCGGGTGCTCGGGGCCGCGGCCGGCGCCGTGGATCGCCTCGATCACCGAATCGCCGCGCACGTCGCGGACCGTCGCGTCCAGGGAGTCGAGGGCTTCACGGAAGGCGGCGTCGGCCCCGTAGAGCCACTTGCCCATGCCGTGGTATTGGGAGCCCTGCCCCGCGAACAGGAAGACCGGCGTGAGCATCAGGAGACACGCAGGGAGGATTCGAACACCTTGTGCTGTGTGGGCAGTTGCCCTACCGACTCCACGACGAAGCCGGCCTCCTCAAGGGCGCGCCGCATGGCGGGCTCGTCCAGCCCGGTGGTGCCCTCGTCGCAGGCCACGGCCTGGAACATCGCCCGCCAGCCGTCGATGTCGTTCTCCACCAGCGGCTCCACGACGAGCAGCCGGGCGCCCGTGGGACTGTCGGCCATGGCGGTGGCGACGGTGCGCAGGATCCGGACGCAGTTCTCGTACGTCCAGTCGTGCAGCACGTTCTTCAGCAGGTAGCGGTCGGCTCCGGCGGGGAGCCCGACGAAGAAGTCGCTCGGGGTGAAGTCGATGCGGTCGAGCACGTCCTCCTTGGCGACGCGCTCCAGGGCCGTGCGGCCCCTGGCGCAGACGCTGGCCCGGTCGGCGACGGTGCCGCGCAGGTCCGGGTGGGCGGCCAGCAGTCCGGGGAGCAGGCCGCCGCTCCCGCCGCCCACGTCGACGACCGTCTTCACGGCGCTGAAGTCGTGCAGGCCGAGCAGGCACTGGGCCACCGGCGTCGCCAGGTCGACCATGCCCTTGTCGAACAGGTCCGCCGTCTCGGGGTGGGTCTCCAGGTAGCCGTAGAGAGACTCCCCGAACACCTCCTGGAAGCCGGACTTGCCCGTCTTCACGGTGTGCATCAGGCCGGCGAAGGCGTCGTCGTACAGCTCGGCGGCGAGGATGGCGAAGTGGCGCTGGGTGAAGGGGTGGTCCGCGCGCAGCGGCGCGTAGGCCTCGGCCAGCCGGAACTTCTCCCCGTCGCGCTCCAGGACTCCCGGCACGGTGAGCATCTGGAGGAGGCGGTACAGGATCTCGGGGTCGGTCTCGGTGCGCTCGGCGAGTTCGGCCGAGGTCATCGATCCGCCGTCGAGGATGTCGGCTATCTCCAGTCGGGCGGCGACCGCGAGGGCCCGGGCGAACCAGCCGCTGACGGCGAGCTTGAGGATTTCCATGAGAGCGTCTCTTTCGGTTCCGTCAGGCGAGCCGGCGCAGCCGGTCGGCCAGGGCGGCGGGGGTGGGGGTCTCGAACACGTCGGTCAGCGCGAGCCGGACACCGGTGATGTCCTTGATCCGCTGGGCGAGGGCGACGGCCAGCAGCGAGTGGCCGCCGTTGGCGAAGAAGTGCGCGCCGGCGTCGAGGTCGCTGCGGTCGAGCAGTTCGGCGAAGAGGCCGACGACGGTGGCCGTCAGGTCGTCCTGGGCCCCGCCGTCGGCATCGCCGCCGTGGCCGCCGACGGCCGGACCGGAGTGCCGGGCCGCCTGTTCGGCGAGGGCCAGGTGGTCGACCTTGTCGCTGCCGGTACGGGGGAAGGCGTCCACGGCGATGAACCGGTGCGGGACGACCGAGCGCGGGAGCTGCCCGTGCGCGTGGTCCCACAGCTCGTCCACGGCCTCGGGGCGGCCCGGGACCCGGACGAAGGCGGCGAGGTAGCCGTCCGCCCCGGGATCGCCGACGACCACGACGGCCGCCGCCTCGACATCGGGGTGGGCGAGCAGGACCGCCTCGATCTCGGCGGGTTCGATCCGGTTGCCGCGCAGCTTGACCTGCCGGTCCATCCGGCCGAACAGGTCGATCCTGCCGTCGGTCCGCCAGCGGGCCACGTCTCCCGAGCGGTGGAAGCGCCCGTACTCGGCGTTCTCCCCGAAGCGTTCCGCGGTCAGGTCGGGCCGCTCGTGGTAGCCGGAGGCCACGCCGACGCCCGCGACGCACAGTTCACCGCGAAGGCCGACCGGGAGCGGCCTGCCGTGCGGGTCGGCGATGAAGATCCGGGTGTTGGCGACGGGCGAGCCGACGTCCACCCGTCCGCCGTGGCCGGCCGGTACGCGGCCGGCGGTCGCCCAGATCGTGCTCTCGGTGGGGCCGTAGACGTTCCACAGTTCGGCGCCGGCGTCGAGCAGCCGGGTGGCCAGTTCGGCGGGCAGGGGTTCGCCGCCGGTGAGGAGGACGCGTCCGGCCGTCACCTCGGCGGCCTCGTCGGCGACGAGCCGCCACGTCGTGGGGGTCGCCTGCAGCAGGCCGATGTCGTGGGCGGTGACGGCGGCCGCCAGCAGGGTGCCGTCCGTGCGCGCCTCGTCCGGGAGCACCACCGTGTGGCCGCCGTGGAGCAGCGGCATCATCAGTTCGAGCGAGGAGGTGTCGAAGCTGTACGTGCTGAGCCAGCCGGTGGGGCGCGTGGAGCCGGCCACGCCGAAGCGTTCGGCGTAGTCGACGATGTGGTTGACGAGGCTGCCGTGCCGGATGGGGATGCCCTTGGGCTTGCCGGTCGAGCCGGAGGTGTGGATCACGTACGCGAGGGCGTCGGCGTCGGCCTGCACCGCCGCCTCGTCCACCGGGACCTGAGGCACCTGCTCCCAGTCGGTGGCGGGCACGGCGGCGTGGCCCTCCGGGGCGGTGATCCCGGCGCCGACGATGACGACGCGGGCCCGTGTGTCGTCGAGCTGGTAGGTCAGCCGCTCCACGGGGTGGTTCGGGTCGAGCGGCAGGTAGGCCGCGCCCGCGAGCCAGGTCCCGAACACCGAGGCGGCCAGCGCGGCGCCGCGCGGCAGGAGGAGCGCGACGACGTCGCCGGGGCGTACGCCGGCTTCGGCCAGCCGGGCGGCCGTGTCGACGGCTGCGGACCACAGGGCGCCGTACGTGGCCGTGCGGTCGCCCTCCCGTACGGCCACGGCCGTGGGGTCGGCGGCGGCGCGGCGGGCGAAGCCGGTGAGCACCGACGGCAGGCCGATCGCGCGGTCGGTGGCGTTGGCGGCGCCGATGACCTCGTGGTCGCGGGCCGACCAGGACGGCAGGGAGGCGATCGGGGTGTCCGCCCCGGTGCCCAGCGCGACCAGCAGGGCGTCGTAGCGCCGGACCATCAGTTCGACGTCCGACCGGTCCAGCACGCCGGTGTAGAACGCGGCGCGGACCGTTGCGGTCTCCTGGTTGGCCGAAACGAAGAATTCGAGGTCGAACTGGCTGAAGCCGTTCTCGACGACGAGGAGTTCGGCCTCGGCGCCGGCGAGGGTGAAGGTGCGCTGGTCCTCGGCGAAGGGGACGTAGTTGAAGACGTGCTTGAACAGCGCGTTGCGCCAGCCGGAGCCGTCGCGTTCGACCATGTCGAGCACGTCGTCGGTCGGTACGTCCTTGTGCGCCATCGCCTCCATGAACCTCCGCCGGGTCAGGGCCGTGAGGTCCCGGAAGGTGGCGTCACGGTCCAGCAGCAGGCGCAGGACGACGAGGTTGCTGTGGTAGCCGACCGCGTCCACCGCCTCGCGGGGGCGGGTGTTGACCGGCGAGCCGATGGTGAGGTCGGGCCCGGCGCCGTGCGCGGCGAGGAGGACCGCGTAGGCGGTGAGGAGGACGACGGACTCCGGCGCCCGCAGCTCGCGCTGGAGGCGGCGTACGACCTGGTGGGCCTCGGGTGACAGGACGTGGGTGACCTCGTCGCCGCGGAGGGTGGTGACGGGCTGGTCGCGCTGTTCGCAGAGGAGCTCCAGGCCCGAGGAGCGGAAGCCGGCCATGCGCTCCTGCCAGTAGCCGCGGCTCTCGGGGGACGGTGCGGGCTCGCGCAGGGCGGGCACCTCGGCGGGGGCGGGGTGCCCGCCCTCCAGTACCGCCTCGTACAGGGTGGCGAATTCGGCGCGCAGGATGGCGGTCGACTGCACGTCCGACACGGCGTGGTGGAGGACCAGGCACAGCACGTCGGCGTCCGGCCCGTGCAGCAGCAGGGCGCGTACGAGGGGGCTGCCGTCCGGGGTGAACGGGCGGGCCACGAAGGCCGTCAGGACGGCCGGTTCGTCCTTCGTGCCGCCGTGGTGCTCCGCCTCCTCCAGCCCGACGGTGAGGGACGGCACGACGGTCTTGGTCAGTTCGGCGCCCTCGCGGTGGTAGACCGTGCGCAGCACCTCGAAGCGCTCCGTCAGGAGCCGCAGGGCGTGCGCGGTGGCAGCGGCGTCGAGGCGGCCCCGTACGCGCAGGGCCAGGGACAGGTTGTTGGCGCCGCTGCCGGGGACCAGCTCGTCGAGGAGCCAGAGGGTGGTCTCCTTGCGGCTCGCCGGTACGCGCCCGGCAGCGGGACCGGCCGCGGGACCGGCCGCGGGATCGGAGCCGTCCTGGGCGGGGGTGGCCGTGGTTCCGGCACTCACGCGTGCTCCCCCGGGCGTCCTGCCAGGACTCCGCCCACGGCTTCGGCGATGGCGGGGGTGCGCAGCAGGTCTCGGTGCTCGACCTCGAAGCGCCGCTCGTCCGCGACCTCGATGGGGGCAACGCCGGGCGTGGTGCGCATCCGGTTCAGTCCGCTGGTCACACTGGCGGAGGTGACGACCGTGGCCTCCTTCCAGCCGGGGCGCGGGTCGAGACCGGCGGCGGTGGCGAGGTAGGACATGAACGAGCCGACCAGCCGGACCAGTTCGCCGGCGTAGTCCTCGTCGAGTCCGGCCCGGCGCAGCGCCGTGGTGCCGATCGGGCGGAAGGCCGCGTACAGCCCGGCGGCGAAGGCGGCCGGGGCGATGGCGGGCTGCGCGGCGAGCCGCTCGGCGGCGCCGGACAGCTCGGCTATCTCCTCCGGGGTCAGCACGGTGGTCATGTTGCCGACGACCCGGCCGAACTGGAGGTGGACGGTGGGCGCATCGACCAGTTCGGGGTCGAAGAGCACGACGCGGGGGGTGGTCGCCTGCCGTGCGCCGATCTTCTCGGCGAGCACGCCGGCGAAGACGGAGCCCGCGCAGTAGCCGAGTACGGCGCGGACCGTGCGACCGGAGGCGGCCACCTCGGAGAGCCAGGGCTCCAGGTAGCTGTCGTCCAGGGCGTCGGTCTCGGGATCGCGGACCGGTGCGACGGTCTGCCACAGGTCGCAGTCCAGCTTCAGACCGGGCGCCAGATCGGCGAATCCACCCTCGTTCCTCCCCGTCACCGGGAAATCGGCCGCCAGCACGATATCGGTGCCAGCGTCGGATCCTGCGTTCGAAACGATATTCCACACGGTGGGGTTGGGCATATCAAGATCCCCCGAAAGTCAAAGTTTCATCGATTTGTTTTCACGACCATCTCCGGCCAGACCAGGCCAGATCCTAAGGTCACCAATCGACGCTGTCCACAAAGAATCGATCATGGACCGCCCGCCATCCGGCCGGGGAAACTCCGAACCGCAAGGGAATCACGCCAAAGAATTTCGGACACAAGGGAAGGAGTTTCCGCCAACCCGCATCACCTCCCGGCCCCATTTCCAGGAAGTTTCATAAGGCACATACCTCCTTGAGCGCATGGGGACCCGCCTTGGAGGCCGACCGAAGCCCCCGGGGGGAACTTCCCGGATGTCCCGATTTGCCGTGTGACAGCCACCATACGAGACAGCTTCCGACCGCAATCGCCGACTCCGGAACCTCTGACGCGGCAGAGGCACCGGCCGCCCAGGGCCCCGCAGAGCGGCGGAAACGAGGGCCACGGCGGGCGGTGCACCCCGCCCCCGGCCGCAAGTCTGCCGTTTCGCCGGAATCAGGTGCCGAGCCCCCCGATCCACCCGCGGCCCGCAGCAGGTCGGCCGGGGCCCCCGCCAGTGCCGCCATGCGGTCCTGTTCGCAACAGATGGCGGCCCATCAGAAGATATTCAGCCAGTTCACATCCATTGCGAGCGCCACCCACAGAATGCTTTCGTCGAGATATTCGAGGACACATCAACCGCATGGACGACCAGCGGCGACAGGGGTACCCGACCGATCGACGCACGCCAAGCAGCACAGCAAGGCCTTCCGGGACCACGTCTCGCCCGACTTCGAGTACCAAGCCATCAATCCGAAATATCCGCTCCGGACCTGGGGCCGCGAGTGGACCGACCGCGTCAACCAGGTCTTCCGGCTCAAGAACCGCCGGCAATGGATTTCCGCACTCCTGACCGAAATCCGAGGCCGTGATCCAAGACTGCCGACGCCCGGCCGCGCACACGACTGCCCGCGGCGGTCTACCGTGGCGCGCTCGACGTCCCCACCGCCGACCTGCCGTTCGGCGGGAACCGCAACGCCCTGACCCGGGCGGCCGGACGCGAAGTAGCGCATGCGCCGCGCACCCTGTCCACATCCGCACGTCGCGGCAAGCCGGAACGAGGCGGCGGTTGTCGAGCAGCGGCGGCTTCCCCCACCTCGCCTCCGGCGACCCGAGTGCCACGGGCGGACGGCTCGGGCCGCCGGAACACCGCCTGTCGGTCAGACCTACGCCTCGGCCACGGCGGCCGCCCGGGCGATGGCTTCACCCAGGCGCTCCCCGGTGTAGGCCTGGCCGCCCATACCCCAGCCTCCGTCGGGGGCGTTGACGATGTTGACGCGGATGTCGTCGCGATCGTGACCGGGCGTCATGTGCTTGTACGCGATGCCGGTGGCCTTCTCGATGAAGTCCGCCCGCGCTTCGACGGACGCCAGGCCGATGTCGGGCAGCTTGAGTTCGATCAGCACGAGGGACCGGTGGACTCCCCCCGCATACACGTGCTCGGGGTCGAGCAGGTGCAGTACGCCGGCGACCATGGGGGTGAAGAAGGTGTTGCCGGTCAGACCACTCACCTCGATGAGCGCGTCGCTGAGCTGCGGAATGATCTCCCGCTCTCCGGCCGGAGTGAGGGCGCCGGTGGGTGCGATGACGGCGATGGGCATGGTTGTACTCCTCAAGATCGACCAACGACTAGTACGTACGTCCTAGCGAGATGAACTCTGGAGTAGGATAGGCGTCCTAGTCAAGCGGGACGTCACAGGGAGGGCGGGCGGGATGGCCAAGGAGACCCGGGGTCGGATGGTGGATGCCGCGGTGGACGCGCTGCGGAAACACGGCTTGCAGGGCATGTCGTTCACCGATGTCCTCGCGCAGAGCGGGGCGGCCCGCGGCGCCATCTACCACCACTTCCCCGGTGGCAAGAACCAGTTGGCCACCGAGGCCGCCGCCCAGCACGGGCGCGAGGTACGCGACCGGCTCGCGGAGCTCGGCGCGGCGGACCCCAAGGATGTCGCCACGGCTTTCATGGACTTCGCCCGACCGGTCGCCCAGGCTGCCGCACAGGGGGCCGGGTGCGCCGTCGCCGCCGTGACCGTCCCCGCGAACGAGGAGAGCGGCGAGCTGTGCCGCGCCGCCGCCGCGACCTTCGTGTCCTGGACGGAACAGCTCGAACGGAACCTGCGACAGGCAGGACTCGCGGCGACCGACGCGGAGGAGAAGGCCGCCCTGCTGGTCGCTCTCCTCGAAGGCGCGCAGGTGCTCTGCCGGGCGAGCGGCAGCACGGAGGCCTTCGAACGGGCCGCCCGGGCCGCACTGACGCTCTTCGCGGAGTCCTGACGCGCGACGCACACACCTGACCGCCGCCGGACTCGCCCCGATCGTTGACCGCAGGGCCATCGGCGCCCCGGTCGCCACGACCTGCGCCCCCGACGGGAAGGGCGATGTCGGCGTAGGCCGCGGCGGCCGGCCGCCCCCTCGCCGGGCAGGCCGGTTCGTCACACCGAACCGACACCGGAACACCGCCGGGCTCCCCGAGGCCACCAGCCCGAATGCCCCCGGACATGCCTCCCGACGCAGTGGAACCCCGGCCCGGCACTCCCTCCTCGACGGCGGCGCCGCCCCCGGGCACGTCGTCGGGAAGCACCCTCGACATCCGCGGTCGACGGTTCCGGCCTCGCACCCAGGAGGCTTGCCCCGTCGGACGGTGAGCGCAGACTGCCGGCCACCCCTTCACCCGTGGACACCCTGCCGCCGGGGAACCGGACGGCAGCAGCCCCGGCGACGCAGGACCAGTAGCGTCATTCACGGATTTGGAAAATGAATCCGTGGCAAGTTCGAGGGGGGAAGTCTCACGCTCCCAGCCGAATGGGAAGCCCCACGCTCCTCGGCGAACTCCTCGACCGACGCACGGAGCCAAGTGCGACTCCTCCGCGGAGCGCCGGCGTGGGCTCAGCCCACGCCACCCGCCCGGCGGGCGGCACGCGCCCTGTTGCCGCACCCGATCGAACACCACGCCTGATCCCGCCTGCGCGCGAGGAAGAACATCCCGCAGCTCGGCGCCGGGCACCGGCGCAACCGCGCCTGCTCCGGCCCGGCGGCCAGCACGAGCGCCTGCCTGGCGACCGCCGCCGCGACCGGCCCACCGGCCTCCTGCTCCGCGAGGTGGCCTGCATCGTCGACCCGGAACGTCACCGGGGCCCGCGCGGCCAACGCGTTGAGTCGCACCCTCGCAGGCTCCGGCAGCGGCGCCTGCCGCGCCGCCGCGTCCAGCGCGGCCCTGACCGGGACCCGCAGCTCCACGAGATCCTCAAGGGACAGGCCGACGAGTTCCCGGTCGCACGCCTTCTCCCGCCAGGACGCCAGCAGCTCCGGGTCGGCCAGCAGGTCGACGTCCCCGCCCGCGCGACCGGCTCCGACGACGACGGTGTTGGCCAGGTCGAGGACCGGCCGCTCACCGATCCACGGCATCTCGCGCAGGTTCTTGAGGGACATGCCATCAACCTACCGGACCCACGGATTCCCTGCACCGAATCCGTGATAGCTTTCACTCACGGATTCAGATGTAAGAATCCGTGATTCGACAAGGGGAGGGTTCCCATGAGCACGACCATCGAATACGTCCGCTTCGCCTGCACCGACCCCAAGCAGCTCACCGCTCACCGCGCCAGGCTGATCGCCCTTCTGCGCGAGCGGTACGGGTCCGACTTCCTCGGCGCGCACCTCGCCCGCTACGAGGACGGCTCCCTGATCGACCTCATCCTCTGGGCCTCTCCGGAAGCCGCTGCCCGCGCGGCGAAGGAGATGCCCGGGGACCCGGCCGCCGCCGAGTTCTTCAGCCTGATCGGCGAGGTGCACGAGATGCGCCACGCCGAAGTGCTGCACAGCACCCAGCAGTAGCCGAACCGACGTCTGCGGCCCGCTGCCACGCGTGGGCGGCACGCCGCAGACGCCACCGCCGCCCGCTGGCTCGCCGAGCCCGCGCCCACCACACCGGCCCTGGTCCGGCACGGCCTGCGGACCCTCGTCAAGGCCGGCGACCGTGATGCGCTGAGCCTCCTCGGCCACGACCCCGACGTCCGTGTCCGGGTCGTCGGTCCCGACGTCCGCACACCCCACGTGCGCCTCGGTGAGGAACTGGTCTTCGAATACGAGGTCACCAACACCGGGACCCGTACGGCGCGTCTCGTCATCGACTACGTCGTCCACTACCGAAAGGCGAACGGCAGCCTCTCCCCCAAGGTCTTCAAACTCACCAGCCGCGACCTCCTCCCCGGCGAGCGCCGCTCGGGCGTCCGCCGCCACCCGCTCCGGCCACTCAGCACACGCCGACACCACCCCGGCGCGCACCGCGTACAACTCCAGATCAACGGTCGGCCCTACAACTCCTGCACCTTCACCCTCCACATCCCACCGGAAACCGCCCTCGGCTGAACGCCCCCAGAGGTCTTCCGTGCGAGGCGCGTCAGCGCCGCCACCACTCGCGCCCCGCCCGGGGCGCCGACCCGCTCCCCTCGCCCCCGCCTCCATCCCACCCGTTCCCTGTCCGAGAGGATCGACGATGCATGGCATGGCCCCTGCGTTTCGGCGCGTGATTCTGGTGATCGCGGCCATCGGCCTGGTCACCGGCTGTTCCCAGCAGTACAACGACGAGCGCGGCAAAGGCGACGCGCCGGTCCAGGGGCGCTCGGGGGACAACACCCCGGCCGAGGTCTTCAACATGCCGGACGGCTTCGGCAACCTCGCCACCAAATGCGTCGGCCACGGCTTCCGTGCCTACGTCACCACCAACGGGGGTGGTCCGTCGAACCTGGAGATCGTTCCGGACAGCTCGTGCGCGAACTGACCGCGACACGTGAATCGGCCGTTCCGCCCGGGCCTGCGGCGCACAGGTCCACCACAGGAGCGGCGCCCGCGCGCCGGGCGAGGGCGACCGCCCGGCACTTCCGCCGCGCTCTCGTCGCCTTCGCCCTCGCACTCCTGCTCTCCGCTTGCTACGCCCACGTCGAAGTAGAACCAGGGGAAGCGGATCCCCTGGTCCGGGGAGGCGCGGGCGAGAACACCCCGGCCGAGGTCTTCAACATGCCCGACGGCTTCGGCAACCTCGCCACCAAATGCGTGGGAGTCGGCAAGCGCGGCTACGTCACCACCCGCTGGTTGCGGCACGAAGATCCGCCCGTCTTCGTCCCCGCCAACACCGTCGTCGTCGACGACCCGACCTGTCAGGCTCCTTGACCTCCCCGCGCCCGGAAGTCGTCCATGAGCAAGCTGAGGTAGTCCCGCGCCCCGCGTGCGCCGCCGGCAAGTGCCGCGGCCTGGCCGGCCCACAGGCTGCTGAGATCCTCCCTCCCTTGGGTACCGGCTTCGCGGCGGATGGACTGCATCAGTGCGCTCTGCACGGGGTACGCGGGCACGGTCTCCTCGTACGGAGTCATGTCACGGACGAACCGGTTCACGATTCCTCGGGCGGTTCGGCCCGTGAAGAGGCGCGTGAGGGCGGTGGTGCGCGCCTCGGGGGAGCTCAGCGCCCGCCTGTGGGCTTCGCTCGCCCCCGATTCGCGGGTGGCGAGGAATGCGGTGCCGATCTGTACGGCGTCGGCGCCCAGGGCGAGCGCCGCGGCCATCCCCCGGCCGTCGGCGATCCCGCCGGCTGCGATGACGGGGACGCTCACGGCGTCGGCGACCTGGGGCACGAGCGAGAACGTCCCCACGAGCGACTCACGAATCGGCCGCAGGAAGGCGCCCCGGTGGCCGCCTGCATCGGCGCCGGAGGCCACGACGGCGTCGACGCCGGCGCGCTCCAGTGCGACGGCCTCGTCCACGGTGGTCGCCGTGCCGATCACCTTGATGCCTCGGCGGCGGGCCTCGTCCATCACTTTTTGGGGCGGGATCCCCATCACGAAGCTGATGACCGGGGGCACGGCTTCGAGCAGCGCGTCCACCTGGGCGTCGAAGTCCGGTCCCGACGTGACGTCCTCGGCCGGCATCGCGGGCAGCCCGAGTTCCTGGTAGTACGGGCGCAGCCGCCGGATGTGCGGGGCCAGTTCGGCAGGGTCCGGCCATGGTCCGGCCTCGTCCTGCTGGGGGACCCAGAGGTTGACCGCGAACGGGCGGCTGGTCCGGGCCTTCAGCTCTCCGACGAGGTCCGTGATCTCCTGCGGTTCAAGGATGTGCGCGCCGTAGGAGCCCAGCCCTCCCCCCTCGGACACGGCCACGGCCAGCGCGACTGAGGACAGGCCCCCGCCGAACGGGCCCTGCACGACGGGAAGGGCGATGCCCAGCAGATCACCGAGGCGTCCGGCTCTCATGCCGTCACCGCCAGAGCGTCGGTGGCCTGGCGGCCGTGCACGAACTGCAGCGCCGTCCGGGCGACATGCTCGCCAAGGTGCCGCGCGGTCCGCAGATCGGCCTCTGCAGGGGACTCTTCCGGGCCGAGGTCGGAGGGCGACTGCGCCATGGCTCCCACGAACGATCCCAGCCGGTTCAGGTCCTCGTCGAGCGTGGAGACATCCCGCAGATCAGCCAGGACACCGGGCACCGTCGCGGCGCCCTCCGCCACGGCTGCCGCCTGCCGGGCCGTGTGCCCGTATCCGCTGTGGTAGGCGATGACGACAGAGATGGGTACGGACATGCAGCCCTCCATGAAGTGGTGTATGCCCCGGAATCGAAGCAAACGATCAACTGGACGCGGGTGTCGGGCCGCCTCCGAAAAGCACCCTAGACGACCGGTCAACTACTACGCCACTCAGTGCGCCTCCGGATTAGTTGACCGACCGTATACTTGCGCCATGGGACGCACCAGCACCGCCCGCGAGCGGCTCCTCGACGCCACCGGCGAACTCATGCAGCACCGGGGGTACAGCAGCCTGGGAGTGGCGGAGATCTGCGCCGCGGCAGAGGTCAAGAAGGGCAGCTTCTACCACTTCTTCACCTCGAAACAGGACCTCACCCTCCAGGCGGTCAACGCCTACTGGGAAGGCCAGCGCGGCGCCTGGACCCTCGCGCTGGACGGCCCGGACCCCGCCCTGGTCCGACTCCGCCGGCTACTGGAGGGCATGGCGCAGGTCCAGCGACACAGGAAGGAGACCTGCGGCACGGTCGACGGCTGCCTGCTCGGGAACCTCACCCTCGAACTCAGCACCCAGGAACCTGACGTTCGCGCCAGGCTGGAAGAGATCTTCGACGAGCAGACAGCACTGATCGGTGCCGTGCTCGGCCAGGCCGCGGACGAAGGCGGCATCCCTCGCGAGCACGCCGAACAGTCGGTCGCACGCGCGGTGATCGCCCACCTGGAGGGGCTGGTGCTGTTCGCCAAACTCAAGAACGATCCCGCGGTCCTCGACACCCTCTGGCCGCACACACTGCTCCTCGTCAGCGGCGAAGGGCCGTAGACAGCCCCGGTGCACAGGGGATGATCCATACCCGTCGCGCAGGAGAGCCAGGGGCTGCGGACCGGCTGCCCGCGCCGCGAATCCCGGTGGGCCGCCATGGCCGGTGCCTCCCACTGGGAACATCGCACCACCCTGCCGTCGACACAGCGGCCCCACGTTGTGGGCCTGAGTCCAGGCGGACGTCAAGTCGTTCAGCGCTCCCCGAAGGGCCGCCGCGGTCGCCGCGGTCGCCGGCGCAGCCTCAGCGACCCCGGGGGCATCCGACCGACGAGGAGCTGGCCGCGGTGGCCGCCGTGCTCGCCGCCACCGTCGGCATGCGCAACTCGCTTACTTCACAAGGACCTTCCAGCTCCCCGCGCGGTGCGCGATGGCCCGAACTCTGGCCCGGAAGCCCTTCGCCCCGCTCCTGGGTCACCCGGCAGGGCGGGCCGGCCGAGGACCGACCGCCACGCGCGCGAAGGGTTTGACCGCACATGCGTCTCCCCCATACGGGGGAGGCGGATAGCCCCGTTGGTTGAGGTGCGGCGACGCCCCCGTGAGGAGAATGGGCCCGCTCACCCGGCAGCCCCCCGGCCGCACGGACGTCCCGCCGTGGCCGGGGGCGCTCTCCACTTCTCCCTCTCGCACAGCGAGGACGTGGCCAATTTCGCCTTCGCCCGAGTGCCGGTCGGTGTCGACGTGGAGGGCATCCCGAGCGCGGCCTCGGTGGCCGACGTACTGACCGCCCTGCACGCGGCGGAGACCGCCGAGCTGACCGTCCACCCTGAGCCGGACCGCCGTACGGCACTGGCCCGGGTGCGGTCCCGCAAGGAGGCGTATCTCAAGGCCACGGGCATCGGGCTTGCACTCGGCGTGGCCGACCCGTACGTCGGCTCCGCCCCCGACCCGGCCCGTCTTCCGGGCTGGACCCTGACGGACATCCCCGCCCCCACCGGCTACGCAGCGGCGCTCGCCCTGCGCGGCCAGTAGGGCTTGTCCGCAGGCCAGGGCTCAGCCCACAGACCGGCCCACACGCACAACGGCCTGAACCGACGCGCACCCGGGCACGGTGCCCGCGGACGCGGCCACGGCGCTCCGGGCCGTCGGCCGAGCTCACCCCCGTGAAGCTCGACCCCGACCCGGCCGGCGCCGCCACCCCCCTCGACACTTCAGTGGCGAAGAAGCATTGGTAACGTACACCAGAGTGACTGCCCGGCGTCAACCAAAGTGTTGCCGGGGCCGGCCCAAGTGGCTTCGAGAAACACTGTGGTGGGCAAAGACTCGGCATCACGCCAAGGAGGTCGTGTACGTGAAGGATGACCAGTCGCCCACCTTCGCCCAACTCCTGGACCACCTCTTCCGCGAGGTGCACCCCCCGTCCCGGGGGCCCTACACCTACGCGGAGGTCGCCGAGGGAATCCGCAAGGCTGCAACCGGAGAGGGGCGCGGGGTGACGGCGAGCGCCATCCAGCAACTGCGCACCGGCGCCAAGCGGAACCCGACGCGACACACCATCAAGGCCCTGGCCGACTTCTTCGGCGTACCGGCGGGCTACTTCGTCGACAGCGCGGCGGCCGAACGCACCAAGGCGGAGATCGGCCTCCTCGCCGCCATGCGCGATCAAGACGTCCGCAAGGTGGCCCTGCGCGCCAACGGTCTGAGCGTCGACAGCCTGAAGATGCTGTCCACCGTGATCGAACAGGCCCGGAAACTCGAAGGACTCACCACCGAGGACAGCTCGCAGGACCTCAACCTGGACGACTGAGCCGCGCACCGGGCGACGATCGCGCGATCCCCGCCCCCGACACGACACCCCCCTGTGGCCGATCCTCGGCAGGGGGGCATCAGCCGTTTCCCGGGACAGGCCCGGCATCCCGGGCCGCACGGCACGTCCGCGGCAACACCCCGCCCGCACCGCGGAGTCGCGAACATGTCAGCATGGGGCGCGCATACCGGGCTTCCAGGGAGAGGCTCGCAACGGCCGCCCGCCCCCGACCGGCGTCACCAGAGTGAGGACATGGACTTTGAGCAGCTTCGCGCCGCGTGTGAGGCACGCGTCGAGGCGCTTCGACTCCCGCACCGCTTCAGCACCCGCGACCTCCGCGACGCCGTGGCCGAACAACGCGGACGCCCCATCATCCTGCGCCCCCTGAGCACCCTGGGCGCCATGGACGCCCCGTGCGGCATCCGCCTGGAGACCCCGGACGCCGACCTGTTGTTCTACGAGGAGGCGACCTCCCCCCTCCACCAGAACCACATCCTCGCCCACGAGATCAGCCACATCATCTGCGATCACCCCGGCAGCCTGGAACTGGACCAGGACACCCTGCGCGCGATCGGGTTCAACCCCACCCTCGTGCAGCGCATGTCCGGCCGGACCAGCTACACCAGCGAGGACGAACGCGAGGCCGAGGTGATGGCCAGCGTGATCCGACAACTCATGTACCGGGGACGCGAAGGCCCGTCGAGCCGGCCCGCCAGCGGCGCCGAGAGCTGGGACGCGCTGTTCGCCAAGCCACACAGGAAGAAACGCCACCGGAAATGATCAACATCCTCTTCACGGGCACGGCCGTCGTGCTGCTGTGCTTCGCCGCCTACTGGGTGCGAGGACGCGGCGGACACCGCCCTACGGGCACCTGGGCGATGGCGGCGCTGCTGACCTCGTTCGCCCTCGCCTTCGCCTCCTACGCCCCCGCCGTGGAGCGCGCGGTCGAATCGGTGGTCCCCCACGTCGCCCGACTCCTCAGCAACACCTTCACCCTGACGGCGGCCACCTCGGTCCTCGCCTTCCTCTTCCAGCTCAATCTGGACCGCGAACGGGCCCACCGGCAGATCCGACTGCGCCTCATCGCCCTCGCGATCTCCGTCGCCGGCATGACCGCCTTCTTCGTCGCCGAACAACTCACCGGACGAAACCCGGTGTTGTACGCGTGCTACGTGCTCATCTACATCTCCTACCTGGGGTACACGGCCAAGGACTTCCTGCTGCAGACCTGGGCCCAGTCCACGCGCTCGACCCGTCGCAGTCAGCGCTGGGGCCTGCGCACGACCTCGGTCGGCTGTGGCTTCGCCCTCGTCTACGCCGCGTACAAGCTCTTCGCCCTGGTCTCCATCGGCCTCGGTCTGGGGCTCGTTCCCGACCACGCCCGGTGCTCGACGCCGCTGACCCCCTTCCGCTGCGCGTTCAGCGTGACCGCGCCCGCCATCGCCGTGCTCCTCATCACCTCTGGACTCACCCTCCCCGCCCTGCTGTGGCCGCTCAGCCAACTGCGCCGGCGTCGCTGGGAACGGAATTCGTTCACCGCGCTGGAACCGCTGTGGCGGGAGGTCACCGCAGCGGTCCCCGAGGTCGTGCTCGACCCGGGGAACACCGGGGCCGACACCCACGACCTCGACTTCCACCTCCACCGCCGGGTCATCGAGATCAACGACTGCGTGCTGGCCCTGCGCCGGTATCGTCAAGCGTCGGTACGGGACGCCGCGGCCGCCGAGGTCGCCCGCCGGGGCACGGCCGACACCCCCGAGGGCGACGCCGAGGTGGAGGCGGCGGTCATCGCCGCGGCCGTCGCCGCGAAGCACGCCGGAGCCACCCCCGAAGGCGACGAGGCCCCACCCGCCACCGGCACCACCTCCCGCAAGGGCGACCTCCAGGCGGAGACCGCGTGGCTGCTGCTCGTGGCGGACGCCTACGCGCGGCAGCCGGCACCCGCGAACGTGGGCGCGGCCTCGTGACCGCCCCCCGGCAGGACCCACTGCGCGACACGCGCTTCTTCGCCGACCCCTACCCCACCTACGACCGGCTGCGCGGAGGCTGCCCGGTCCAGCGGATCCCCACCGGCTCCGGCGGCCACCACGCCTACCTGATCACCGGCCACCCCGAGGCCCGCGAGGCGTTCACCGACCCCCGCCTGTCCAAGGACACGGCCCGCTTCTTCGCCGATCGTCCCTCGAACCGCGACCTGCACCCGGCGATCTCCCGCAACATGCTGGCGATCGATCCTCCCGCGCACACCCGCCACAGGCGGGTGGCGACGCCGCTGTTCACCACCGGACGCGTCCGGGCACTGCGCCCGTACATCACCCGGGTCGTCGAGGACCTCGTGGCCGCGTGGCGACCGGGCGCGGAGGTCGACTTGGTGGCGGAACTGGCGGTACCCCTGCCGGTCACCGTGGTCTGCGAGCTGCTGGGGGCGCCGGAATCCGACCGCTCCACGCTCGCCGGCTGGTCCCACGACCTCTTCGACGCATCCGACACCGACCGTGTCGACGCCGCATCGCACAGGATCGGCGAGTACCTGACCCGTCTCGTCGACACGGCCCGCGTCGGCTCCGGCGACGGCGCGCTCCACTCCCTCCTGCGCGACTGCGACGAGGGCGGACTCGACCAGGACGAGACCGTCTCCCTGGCCGCCCTCCTCCTGGTCGCCGGGCACGAGACCACCACCCACTTCATCGGCAACGCCGTCCTGGCCCTGCTCCGGCACCCGGAGGCCTTCGACCGACTGTGCCGGGACCCGGACTTGATCCCCGGCGCCCTCGACGAACTGCTCCGCTTCGACTCCCCGGTGAGCGTGGCCACCTTCCGTCACAGCACGGAGGACCTTCGCGTCGGCGGGGTCGACATCCCGGCGGGCTTCCCGGTGCTCATCGCCATCGGGGCCGCAAACCGCGACCCGGCAGCGTTCCCCGACCCGCACCGCCTCGACCTCGACCGCGACGCCGGCGGCCACCTCTCCTTCGGCCACGGCATCCACCGCTGCCCGGGCGCCCCCCTGGCCCGGGCCGAGGCGGAAATCGCCCTCCGCACCCTGGTGAGCCGCTTCCCGAACACGCGCCTGGCCATCCCCGCAGAATCCCTGACCTGGCGCCAAACCCGCCTCACCCGCGGCCTGACCACCCTCCCCCTCACCCTCGCCTGACCCACCCCAACCACTGCGCCCGCCCCCGCCCGGAACCTGTGCGGGCCCCGAACTCGACGAACGATCCACTCCCGCGCCTCGAAGCGGTCCATCAGCTTCGACAGCCGCGGGAGCCGCGAGGGCTGCGACACATACCTCGACCACCGGCAGACCGTCGTGGCTGTGGGCGCGCTGTCCGGTTCGGCGTCGTCGCCGGACTGCCCGGTGGCGTGGTCGTTGCGCTCGTGACGGACCCGCCGTGGGTCCAGTGGGCCGGGCACACGGTGGTGCTGGGAGCCGTGCTCGGCCTCCTCTTCGGCGGGGGCCGGCAGAGCAACGGCTCGGCATTCTCCGTCGGTCTGCTCGTCGGCCTGCTCGACTGGGTGACCTGGACCCTCACCCTCGCCCCCGTCCTTGAGGGGGACACGCTGTCGTGGTCGATCGCGGTGGCCGTGGCGCGCTTCCCCGAGCTCGTCGGCGCTGCCCTGTTCGGCGCGATCACCGGACTCGTGTTCCACACCCTCTCGACCTGGCTCCCCCCGCGCCCGGCACCCCAGCGGGCCAAACCCCGTGTGGTGATCGTCGGTGGTGGCTTCGGCGGGGTCGGGGCCGCGCGCGAACTGGACCGGCGAATCGGCCGTGGGCTCGACGCCCATGTGACGCTGATCAGCGACTCGAACTTCCTGCTCTTCACCCCGCTCCTCGTCGGCGTCGCCTCCAGCACGGTGGAGGCCAGGCATGTCAGCGCCCCGGTGCGTATCGGGCTCGACCACGCCTCCTTCCTGCACGGGCGGGTGGCCTCCATCGACACGCAGGAGCGCAGCGCGTACGTCTCCGCCGGCAAGGAGGGTGAACCGCGTCCCGTACAGGACCGCTCCAGGTCAGCCTGGCTTGGTGCCGAAGACAAGCTTGCTCAAATGGACCGACGATCTCCCGGCGGCACGGTGATCAACCTCGGCATGCCACGCATAGCCGCGGCTCAACCTATCCGGAAAGAGGGAACGGCTTCGCTGAGACAATCACTGGATGACCAGCAATGAGATCCGGTTCGACTGCCGGCACCGGGGCGACGGCGGCCCGCTCGTGATCGTCCCCCGCATCGACGGAGCACGACTCACCGAGCTGATCGACGGGTTCGAGATCGCCGCCGGGATGCAGCCCGCAGGCGCCGCCTACGGCGGTCTGATCCCGGAGTTCTTCCGGTTCGGCCCAATTCAGGACCACTTCCTCGGACGGTCCACCAACGCCATGGGGCCGGAGACACCCGTTCTCGGTTGTGAATGCGGCGAGTGGGGATGCTGGCCACTCATGGCCCGCATCACCGCGACAGCAGACCTCGTGACCTGGGACACCTTCGAGCAACCGCACCGCAAGACCCGCAACTATGCGGCATTCGGCCCGTTCCAGTTCGACCGCCACCAATACGATGACGCCTTGCGGGCCCTGAGCACGGTTATCGGCTCCAACATCGACGACACGCGCACATGAGCGAAACCAGGCGGGGCCTGCCGGACTAAAGAATGGGGAAGCGGTTCATGGAAAGGTTCGAGACGGACAGTCTGGCGCTCATGCCTGGCCAGAAGGTCCAGGCCACGGTCCTCAGCCATCACCCATGGGGTGTGGTCGTTGAGATCGTCGGTCACGAGAACGCGGGCCTGTCGGCCTCCATCGACATGATCCAGCAGTTCTCCCGGGCTACGAGCAGCCATGACGAACTACTCGCGCTCTTTCCACCCATCGGTTCGCAGATCGATGCAGTGATCGAGCGAATCCACCGCTGGCATCCGCCGGTTTCAGTGCGGCTCAGTATCCGGCCTGCCGACCTGGAGTCGCTCGCCTGGAGCTGCGACTTCTGTGGTGAACGGATCACGTTGAGCCCAGGTGGAGACGCCCTCGTCCTGGACTCGCGGAGCAACGACGGTCCAGGAAGCCACCCCCTCATCTCCCACCGGCACTGCCTGGCCGAGCGAATCGAGAACCACGGAGAGCGGGCGCGAGCATTGAAGATCGGGAAGATTCACTGAGGGTCGTCAGGCCCCGCCTACCGGCCTGGCCGAGCTCGACAGCTCATTCGGCGGGAACCAACCGGTAGTTCAGAGAACACGTCGGCATCCGTGCCCCGCTTGTACTCGACTTTACCGACCGCAGGAGCTCGTGAACCGGCTCTGAACTGCGACGACTCATAGAGTACATGTCCGCGACGCGGAGTTGGGGCCGTTGCTGTAGCTCGCCTGGGTGGTCTCATGGGACGGCCCGTCCACCGGGACGGTGGACGGGCCGTGAAGTGGTTGGGCGGGAGGGATCAGGACTTCAGTACCGGTTCGGCGATACGAGCTTCAAGGTCGGCGACCCGCCGGTCCTGGAAACGTAGGTTCGAACGGGCGGCCTTGAGTCGTTCGTCGAGGGTGCGGTTGTCGGTGGTGAGCTGGCGGACGCGCTGCTTGAGCGTGGTGTTCTCGGTGGCAATCCGCTGGATGGCGCCCTCGGTCCACTCAGCCTGCAAGTCGCCTATTTGGCCGAGGAGTTCGCCAATCCGGGTGCGTTGGGTGAAGATCTCGGTGTGGGCGGCCCTGAGGGCGTCCTCGGCGTTCAGAGCGCGTTCGCGCCAGGTCGCCTCGCGTTCGTCGTCCTGTCCAGAAAGCGCGCGGGACTGGTGTTCGTCGGCCTGCGTCATCGCTGCGGAGACCGCAGATCTGGCCTCGACGTTGTCGTAGAGGAAGGTGCGCGAGACGTCCGCTCGGCGGGCGACGGCGGCGACGCTGACCTGGGCTTTCTCGCGTCGGAGCCGGGCGATGGCCTGGTGGACGCGCTGAAGGGCGGCTTCGGTCTTGCGGCGGCGGGCGGCCAGGGCCGCCGCGGTGCGGGGTTCGGGAACAGTGACGGTGTTCATGCGGCTTCCTGTTCGGGGTCGTCTCCGTCGGCTGTGCACGTACCGCTGTACTCGTCCGGCTCGCCGTTGGCCGCGTCGGCGAGGTCGGCGGCGCGGAAGGCGGTGGACCACACGCGGTGGAAGTAGTCCTGGGGTTTGCGCAGGTCCAGGGCGAGGGCGTCGTCGAGGAGGCCGAGGCCGGCCAGGGCCCTTTCCAGGCCGTCGATGGCGCGTGCGGTGGGTTCGAAGTAGCGGTGGAGGTAGTCGGCGGTGGCGTCGTCGGGGGCGCCTTCGGCCAGCAGCCGCCACTGTTCCCGTTTGCGGCGCCAGTAGAGGAGGTCGGCGCCGGACAGGACGAACTTGTCGCAGTTGTGGCAGTCGAGGTTGAAGGGGCAGGCGCCGCCGTTCACGACGGGCTGGAAGGTGCAGAATCCGCCCTCGGCGGGGGTGCTGCGGCGAGAGAGGTCGATGGCCAGGGCCTGGGCCTGTTCTCGGGTGAGCGGGGTGGTGTCGCTGGTGAGGGGTTCGCCGGGGTGGGCGGCGCCGGGTCCGGCGACCCACACGTGCTGGAGGACGTTGTCCAGGTCGCTGCTGGTCAGGTGGACGTAGTGCTCGGCCATGCGGTCGGAGACCTGGCCGAGGTAGCGGCGGATGTGCGTCAGGGTCGCGCCGTGCCGCAGCAGCCGTGTGGCCAGGGTGTGCCGGGCCTGGTGGGCGACGTAGTGACCGCCGAGGTCAAGCTCGGCGAGCCAGCTGCGGAAGCCGGTGTGGAACCAGGTGTAGGACAGAGCGCGGCGGCCGTCGGGGTTGAGGATGTTGGTGGGGAACAGGGCCAGGTGGGCGCGTTCGGCAGCAGTGGGCGGACGACCGGCGTGCCGGTCGGCATAATGCGCCAGGGTCTTGCGGCGGCGTTCTTCGAGCCGGTCCAGGAGCTGGTCGGGGATGCGGACGGCCGCGTTCAGGTTGCCGACCTTGGTCTGGTCGTGCCAGAGCAGGGGCAGCCCGCCGTAGCGGCCGACGCAGTCCAGGCGGAGCTCGAGGACCTCTCTGGCGCGCCGGCCTGTGACGATGATGGTCTCCCACACATCCCGCAGACCCCGGTCGTGCGGGTCGTAGCCGTCGGCGAGCTGCTGCAAGTTGGTCTCGTCCGCAAGCGCCCGGGCGACCTCGTCTGGGAAGGGGTTTCGGCTGCGGGGCGTGCCCCGGCCTCCGACCGGCATGGCGGCTATGAAGGTGCGGTCCAGGCCGATCTGCTCGGCGCTGCCGCTGTCCAGCGCGCCGCGCAGAAGAGACCGGCCATAGTTGAAGACCATCCGCCGCTTGTTCTCGGTGACTTTCGACCTTTTGCCGTCCAGGCGGGCCTGGCCGCGGAACGTGAGGCCGAGGCGTTCGCGGTTGCGCAGGTCCGCAACGAAGCGGTGGACATGCTCGCCGCGCAGCACGGTGGGGTCGTGGCCGCCGCTGGGCGCCTCGGCCTCCAAAAACGCAGACAGTTCGGCGCCGGCGCGGCGTACGAAGTCCACCGGCTGGGCAGTGCGCGGACAGGTGGGCGAGCGCAGCACGTCGACGATGTGGTCCCACAAGAGGTCGCGCAGCCACCGCTGGGTGACGCAGGTCAGGTCGACGTAGCTGGAGCGGTGCGGGAAGCGCACCCCGAAGTGCTCGGTCTCGATGTAGCCGGCATCCCGGGTGTCGGAGGGGGTGAAGTAGATCTTCCGCAGGGCCTGCTGCATCTCCTGGACCATGCGCTGGTGGTAGGCGCGGTGGAAGACGGACGCATCCAGGCCGGCCAGGGACGCCACGTCGCGGCGCTGGCACTCGTCCGCGAGCGACTGCACCCACGTCAGATGCCACACCGCGACGGGCTGCATGCCGTGAACGTGCATGCCCCACTGAAGCTCGGCCCTCAGCAGGGGCCGCAGCCCGCGCAGGTTGACCGTTCCGGTGCGGTGCACCGGCAGCTGTGCGCGGCACCAGGCGCGGAAGGCGACCTCGTCCTCGCAGGTCACCGGGACAGGGCGATCGCGGCGCTCGTAGGTGGCGAAGAAGTTCTTCGGAGGCTTCGCCCCGCCCGGCCGCCCGGCCCGGTTGTAGCCGCGCTCGTGCGCGCCGCACAACCCCAGCGGCGAGGCGGCCAGTTCGTCGCACACGTCCGCCCGGCACTCACCATAGCCCGGCAGCGCCGGCTGGTCGACCAGCCACCGATCGAACTCCGCCTCGCCCCTGCCGGGGAGCCGCTTCCGGTAGCTCAGCCACCGGTTGCGGTGCCGGAAGCACAGCACCCGCTGCAGGCTGAATGCCGGACGCTCGGGGCAGATCCGGCACATCATCGCCTCCGGTATCTCCGTGGCCGGCAGCGGCTCCGCACTCCGCAGGAACTGAGCCCGGCTCATCCCGCGCGCCTCCGCCTCCTGCCACTGCCCGGCGTGCACCGAGCACATCGCGTAGCGCCGCCAGCGGGGCCGCTCGCAGTCGACGACCGTGCAGCTCCACGGATAGACCGGGTGCGTCGGCGGGATCTTCAGCACCCCGCCGCGCAGCACCGGGTCGAACTCGGGCCCGTTGACCAGCGCGGTGAGCACCTCCAGCCGGTCCCGTCGCATGCGGGCATCCTGGAGCGGCAGCTGCGACGGCGCCGTCACTTCGTCTCACCCCAGACCTTGCGCAGGGCGGCGTCGAAGACCGGGTCGTGGACATCGACGTGTCCGTAGACCTCATCCACCATCGTGGCCGAGGCCCAGCCGCCGGCGTCCCGGGCAATCAACGTGTTGCCTTCGGCGGCGTCGAGAACCGCGGACGTGAACGAGTGCCGGAAGGCATGGGGTTTCACGACCCCGAGTCCGGCTCGTATCCCGGCCCGGCCGAGCATCCGCCTGGCTCCGACCGGCGCCCACGGCTGTCCGGCATCGGCGCCGTGCAGCTGGACCATGAGCATTCCGTGCCCGGCGCCGCGCGGGTACTCGTTGGTGACGTACTCGAAGTAGGTGTGCACCATCGCGGGGCTGACCCGTTTGATCAGACCGCCGGTCACGATGCCGTGCTCGACCCGCCAGGGGTGCTTGCTCTTGGCCTCGGCCCGGTTCGGATTGCCGGGCCGGTGGCAGACGTGCAGGTGAGGGGTGCGGCACTCGCCGCAAGCCGCGTTCTCCCGCAAGTGCAGGTCGACGAGATGAAGTCCGCAGAGCTCTCCGATGCGAAGCCCGCCGTCGGCGAGCCAGGTGACCACCAGCCGGTCCCGGGCGGCGTTCACCGTCTCCAGCAGCCTCTCCCGGGCGCCCTCCGGGAGCATCTTCGGATGCCGGCGGTGCGGCCCCTTCGGCGCCAGCGGGTTGGTGGGCAGCGACGTCTTCACGTGCCCGAGGAACGAACGGCGCCGGTCCACCCGCGACGGCAGCCGCGACTTGTCGAGCTTCTTGCCGAGTTCGCCGTTGATCCCGAGGGAGGACTGATGCAGATAGAAGCCCTTCAGACAGGCCGCCGCGATCGACAACGCGGAGCGGCCGTAAGGGCGCTTACCGACCCGCCACGGCTCGCCGAGCGGCATGCGGACCTCGGCACCGACCATGCCCATGTACCGTTCCAGGTCGCGCAGTTGTACTGCGGTGAATGTCAGGCACTCCCGCTCCAGCCACCGCAGGTGGTCCACCAGCAGATACGCGTACGTCCTCTGCGTTTCCGAACCGTCATGCAGACGCAGGAACCGGTCCGCCTCCGTGTGCACCGTCCCCTCGGGCCACACGATCGTCCACGACCGCCGCCCGCCCTTCCGCTCGATCTGCTGAACCCTCAGGTCCCCGACCACCACGTGCCGTGCCACTCGTCCTCCGTACCGACTCCAGAACATGACAGACGTCCCGGACACGGTCGGTAAACAAGCCCAGGATGTGCTGGTCACAGTCCCAGACGGACATCACGGGCAGGACTACCTGCGGTCGGTAAACTCGACCACGACGGGTGCGCCGTTCTCGTCGATGCCCAGCGAGTCGACGCGGCCTCCGTGCACCGGTCCGGTGCTGTACTCGCTCGCCAGGAACGTCACTCCGAGCATGGCCTGCATGTGTGCCTCGACGAGGTCCTGCACATCAGCCTCGACCTCGGCGAGCCGCGGCGCGACCTCCGTCACGCCATCCTTGAGGTTGAACAGTCTCAGCCCCGTCACCTTCCCTTCCTCGGTTACGGGGCTGCAACAACGGACGGTGATCGAATTGTTTCCATCAGGGTCTTCGAGCTTGTGAAGATGGTGTGAGAGGCTACCTCCGGCCAGTCGGGGGCGTCCGCGTCCCACGACACCGCAGGGATCCGCGGATCCCACATACGTCCCACAGCATCACGGGACGAGCGCCAGGAGGACTGCGTTTTCGCAGGTCAGCCCCCGTAGCTCAGTGGATAGAGCAGGTGCCTTCTAAGCGCCAAACCCATCTGACAGAACTTTGCTCGACGCCTTCGCCACCCCGTCCCGCACGCACAGGCCGCCCATGCGTGGAGGCTGAGGGGCGGCGACAGCGCCGAGCACGCCAGCTAGGCCATCCGGTTCTCTCCGAACGCCCCCGCCAATCTCCTCCAGGACCTCACCGCCGAACTCGCCCACGGCTTCGCCACCCGGCCCTTAGCCGCTGCTTCCGAGCCCCAGCTGGCCCGCCCCTCTGCACACCCTCTTCCGCCGGCGCCTTCCCCGCAGCGCATTCCCGGTCCAGGGCGCCGGTGACGCACGCCAGCCTGCGGGTCCGCCGGACAGGGGAAGAGCGCGGAGCGGTGCCGCACCCACGCTGGTGATCGGCCCTGCACGCTCCGGCATCTCCACAGGTCAAATGACCCATACGCCGGGATCGAGAAGCAATGTCAGACCGGCTTGTTATACAGACAAAATGACATACAGAGATAAAGGCGAGGATGATCCATTTTGGGTGGATCTTGAGGACTGTAGATCCGAGGCGTTGACGGCTGACGAGCGCGATCTCTTTGATGATCTTGAGCATTCCTCGGTCGACGCGCCCGAGTGGCGTGAACTGGTCCGTGATCCCGGGTTCGTTCGGCGGCGTGTGTCTCTGGCCGTGTCCGGAGCGCTCCACGACTTGGCTAGGCGTCCGGGGCCACAGCCGTTCCCAAGAGAGCGATACGACCTGGTGAGTCTGGCGCTGGCGGCTCTGGATGCCGTGGTCTCGCGCCAGGGGCTGGAGGATGAGGCCACCACTGAGGAGGTCGTGCGCTTCCTGACCGAGCTGGCACGCCGGTCCGCTCCGGAGCGTCCCCGTGACGAGCACGTGGTGGTGGCCCGGTTCGTGTGGCGGGGGCTGCTCAACGACGATGCCCGCGGGGCCGACTTCACCGTGGACTGCAGCGACTTCCGGGACGGCCACCAGATGCAGCCGGTGCGGTTCCACCTGGTCCGCGAGGAGCCGCACCGTTCCGGGAATCCGGTGGTCCGAGCCAGCAGTGAGGCGATCAACGTACTGCTGAGCGGTCTGGACCTGCCGGTGGAGGACGCGCAGGCGGCTATGGACACGGTGCTGCGCCGCCAGATCGAGCACGGCCAGTGGAGCCGTGCGGAACAGAGCGCGGCCCAGAGCCTGCGGCTCTCGGTCGCGTACGCCGAACGGGTCCGCACCGTGCTGGTGGCGACAGAACGCGATGTGGCCTCGGTGGACTGGAACCAGCGGGCGCCGGAACTGCTGCGCGATGCGCGCGAGCATCTCGCCGAGCGGCTGACGGCCGAGGGAGATCTGATCGACCGGCTGCGCCAGGCCCACAGCGGCTTCGGCGACGAGGAGGTGCGGCGGGCCTGCGGCCGGGTCCTCGATCTACTGCAGCGCGCCTACACCCGGCACGTGGAACTCCACGGGCAAGTGATGCGCGCAGAGCCGACCTTCCTGGACGCGCAGGCCGCCCAGCGGTTCAGGCCCCCGGCGCAGCTGCACACAGTGGCGTTGAAAGGCGACGTCTTCGTCCCCCTGTTGAACCTGGACTGGGCCGAGGCCCTAGAGGTGGCAGAGGCCTTCGCGCAGGCGGTGAGCGGGCCGGTTGTCGGCGCGCTGCCCGTCCTGGCGGAGCTGTATCCCCTGCTGCTCACCCCTCCGAGGGAGAACACGGCCGCCTTCCCCGAGGACGAGGTCCTGATCGTCCACGACGATCTGGACACGGCGCCGGCCTACGACAGCGCCGCCTGGGAGCAGGCCCATGCGGTGGTCGCCCGCGCCCTGTCCGGACCGGTGCGGCTGTCGCAGCTGCTGGAGGAATCGGCGGCCTTCGGCCCCGTGGTCACCGACCTCGTGGCGCTCAGCATGCTGAGGGCGTTCGCACCCGGCCCCGAGGACACCGAGAGCGACGCCGACGACCCGGACCCTGCCGTCCGGCTCCGGCGCCTGCTGTCCCACCGGCTCATCGTGCTGGACGACGGCACACCTCTCACCGGCCACGGCCACCTCGGCAGCGACCTGCTCGCCGTCCCCGCACCCGAAGCCCACCACCATGCGATCCAAGAGGCCGCCTGATGCACACCACCCTCTCCCGTACTGAGCAGATATCCGATGCCGCCCGGCTGGTGCGCTATGCGTGCCACCCCCGCCGAAAGCCGCTGGGCGATGGCGACTATCACGAGCTCGTCGAGCGTTACCGCGCCACTCCCGTCTTCCGTGAAGTCGTCGATGCCATCGCGGAGGGCATGTCGCTGCATGTCATCACGGCGCACTCCGAGGAAGGGCTTCGGGTATGGGCCGTGCCGGGGGGCCTGTTCGCCTTCAAGCTCGCCGACCTGCCGGCCAAGATGCGTGACCCCAAGGACCGGATGGTCTACGGGCTGATCCACGTGGCAATCGCCGCGCACGCGTATCCCACCGCCGCCGACCTGGAAGAGGAGACGATCAAGCGGGTCTCGGTCAAGGAGATCGATGCGTTCGTCCGCCACCTCGTCCACCGGCTGCGTGAGGAAGCACAAGACGACGCGGGGCTGCTGCCCGCAGCGGCTGCCGCCCAGGCCGCCTGGAACTCCTACGACGCGCTCCCGCCGCACCGTCTGGGCAGGGGTGGAGGACTGGCCCCCTCGTCCAGCTTCGGCCGAATCAAGTCCGTCCTGGACTGGCTCGTCGGGCAGGGCTTCGCCCAGAAGGCCAAGGCCCTGGGTCCGCTGGAGTACCGGCTGTTGAACAGCTTCCGTCTGCAGGTGGCCGGCGCCGCCGCCCTGCCCGCCTTCCAGAAGATCACCGATGTGCGCCGCCAGCAGATCGCGGACACCCACCCCACCACCGCCGAGGATAACTGACATGCTGCGCGTGCGCCGAATCCGTCTGGAGAACATCGGGCACAAAGACGCCCGCTTCCACGGCACCGTGCTCGACCTCACCGACCCCAGCGGGCAGGTGAGCGACGGCATCCTCTGGCTGCGCAACGGCGGCGGCAAGTCCAGCCTCCTCGCGCTGTTCTTCAGCCTGCTGCTGCCCGGCAAGGCAGACTTCATCGGCTACACGAAGAAGAAGGGCCTGATCGACTACATCCTGGAGGGCAAACCCGCACACGTCATCGTGGAATGGGAGGACGACGCCACGCCGTTCGGGATCCCCGCTCTGATCACCGGCGCGGTCTACCAGTGGCCCGACGGGCACCGCCCCGCCAGCGACGACGACGCCTGGGACAAACTCCAGCGCGCCTGGTACACCCTGCGCCCCTCCGGCACCACCGACCTGACCACCCTGCCCGTGCACACCGTGGGCGGCTGGCGCAGCAAGGAGGGCTACGTCAAGGCCCTCACCCAGCAGATGGCCGCGGACCACCGGCTGGACCTGCAGATCGTCAACGACCGCAACCAGGGCACATGGGAGAGGATGCTGTCCGACCGGGGGCTCGATCCGCGCCTGCTGCACGTCCAGCGCAAGATGAATCTCGACGAGGGCGCGATCACCGAGCTCTTCCATTTCGACACCGCCGAAGGCTTCCTGGAGCTGCTCATCGACCTGGTCATCGACCCCACGCAGCCCATGACCGTGCGCACCAACGTCAAGAGCCAGGCCGAACGGCTGGCCCGTCGGCCCGCCCGGGAACTCGAACTCCGTTTTCTAACCAGCGCGATCACCCGTCTGCGGCCACTGCAGCAGGCCGTCGCCGACGAGAGAGCCCTGCACGGCCGGATGGGCTCCGTACACGCGGCCGGTGAGCTGGCCTGTACGTGGATCCGTGCCCGCCGTACCGCACTGACCGAGCAGCAGGCCGCGGCGGACCTCGGCGCCGTGAAGGCCCAGCGGCAGGCGGGACAGTCACGTGCGCGGGCGGCAGAGTACCGGCAACGCGCCGACGTCCTCGACCTGACGGCGGCACACCTCACCACCCGGGCCCGTCGCACAGACCTGGAGCAGGCGGATGCCGCCCAGGAAGAAGCGGCAGCGCAGCTGGCGGCTTGGAAGTCCGTCCACCTCCATCTGGAGCGCGACGACCTGGCCCGCGTCCAGAGTGAGTTGACCGCCCTGCTCGCCCGGCGCGCCCAGGACGCGGCCCCGTTGCGCGAGGCCATGGAGCACGCCGGCGCGATGCTCCGCGCCAAACTGACCCAGGTCATCGAGGAGCTCGAGCGGGAAGCCGACCAGCTCGCCAAAGACATCAAGGACGCCGAACGAGAGGGGAAGACGGCGGACCGGGCCGAGAAGCAGCACCTGGTCGCCGCAGGGCAGGCCCGCAGCCGGCTCACGAGCCTTACGGAGTCCCTCCAAAAGATCGACACCCTGGTATCCCGGGCCCGGACCGAGGGCCTTGTGGAGAAGGAGGAAACCCCTGAGCAGGCCCACACCCGCTGGTCGTCCGGCAGCTCCCAGCTGGAGGGTCGGCTCGAACGCGATCAGGCACGGCTCACGGAACTCACCGAGCAGCTCGCGAGAGCGGAAGACGGACGGGACACCGCCGGCAGGCATGTGCAACAGGCCGACCGCGACCACGGCCACCTCTGGGACCAGTGGGAGAGGCTGAAGGGACAGCAGCGCCACCTCGCCCGGCACCCCCGGCTCACCGAACTCGCTCAGCTGGACAACGACATGGACGCCGCCGATGGCATGGACCTCGATGTCGCAGGCCGCCCCCTGCTGAAAGTGCTGCATGACGAGATCGTGCGGGCCCGGGAAGCCCTGATTGCCGAACAGCTCGCGGTGGCCGCCGACCGGCGCGCTCTGGCCTGCCTCAAAGATGAGGGTTTCCTGCCCGCACCCCTGGAGACCGAACGCGCCCTGGCCGCCCTCACCAGCGGCGACAGCCCGGTGGAGGCGGTAAGCGGACTGCATTTCCTGCGCCAGGCAGTGCCTGTCGGCGGGCACGCCCAGGCGATCGCGCAGGCTCCCGACGTCGTCGGCGGCATCGTCGTCCTCGGTGACACCAAGGACCTGGACCTGCGCCGCCTCGTCACGGCCACCGGTGTCCGGACACGATCGGTGATCTCAGTCTGCGACAGCGCCACCGCCCGCGCCCGCCTGACCGGCACCGCCCCCGAACACCTGCACACGGTCTTCCCCGTCCAGGCCGCCGCGCTGGAGCGCGGGGCCGCCGACGAAGAGCAGCTCCGGTTGAGCACCCGCATCAGCGAGAGCACGGAACGCTGCCAGCACATCACCGCCACCCAGGACCAGGACCGCGCCCTGACCCGGGAACTGACCCAGCACCTGGACGCCTTCGGTCCGACCCCGCGCCAGCGCCTCAAGGAACTGCTGGACCGCGCCGAGTCCCTCAAAGACACCTGGAAGGAGAAGCTCGACGCACAGGATGAACAGCACCGTCAGCTGCTGTCCGAACGCGACCGGATCCAGCAGGAGACCGCCAAGGCCACCCGCCGCCTGCGCCACATGGCCACCTGCGCCCAACGGGCCCATCACCTCCTGGAGCAGACGCAGCGCATCGACGACCTGCGCGAACAGGCCGACTCGGCCCGCCAGCACCAGGGCGACCGTCAGGAACAAGCCCGCCTGGCCGCGGACACCAGAAAGAACGCGGCCAAGGCCGAGCAGCGTCACCGGCGCGACGAGACACTCCGCCGCCAGGACCTGAAGCGGCACCGCGCCGCGCTGCGCAAGCTCACCTCACAGGCACCCGACAGCACGCTGGCACCCGTGGACCAACAGAACGTGAAGCGCGCCTCCCTGGACGGCCTGCAAGAACGATTCACCAGAGCCCGGGCCGCCTACGAGTCCGACGCCGCCGACACGCAGCTGCGCGCCGACCTGACGATCACCACCCGCCGCCTGGAGGCTGTGGACAAGGAACTGGCCGAACTGAACGACGCCACACGCGCCCTGACCGCCGAGCTCGCATCACGCTCCGAGGCCACGGATCCCGACCGGCGCGACCACGCCGTCGAGCGTGCCCACAACTCAGCTCGTACTGCCGAACGTTGGGTCGCGCGCTGCGCCGTACTGGTCGAGCAGGCCGAGAAACACGAAGCCGAAACCACCGAGCGCCTCGACGGCACCAGCATCACAGCCGAGGAACTCGACACGTTCGCGACCCCGGAGGCCGCTGAGGCCGCCGCCCTCTCGGCCCGGCAGCACGCCGAACAGGCCGACCGCGAGACCACCGCCCATACCGAGCGGCACCATGCACTCAAGGAGAAGGCCGGCGCCGCCGCGCTGACCGCCAGCTCCCTGCACCGCGCCCACGACGCACTGCGCGCCAGCCTCAACAGCTCCACCAACCAATGGACTCCCGCCCTGCACGAAACCCAGGCGGACGCCGAGACCTGGCTCACAGACCACGACATCGCACCCCACGACGCGTCGACGCTGACCGAGGAGCAGGCCGACCAACTGCAGGAACGGCTGACCGCAGCTATCGACGAGGCCCAGGCGACCCTGGTCCAGGCCACGCGCAAGCTCGCCTCCGCCACTCGCCAGGTGCACCGGCTGGCCGCCGACCAGCAGTACACGGGCGCCGTCGACGCCCAGCTCATCGCCCGGCTCAGCGAGGAGCCCGCGCAACTGCACACCTCGCTGCCCGCGCTGATCCCCGAACTCGAACTGCGCGAGAAGCGCATCACCGCGCTGCTGGACCAACTCAACGAGGACCAGCTCCTCCTGGTCCAGCAGTGCGCGGCCCTGGCCAAGACCATCGTGGCCACACTGCATCAGGTCGCCCGGCACTCCAAACTCCCCGACGGCCTGGGCGCCTGGTCCGGCAAGCCGTTCCTCACCCTCAAACTCGCCGACTGGGGCAGCGAGGAAACCCTCACCCACCGCATCTCCACCTGCGTCGAAACCCTTGTCGCCGACGTTGCCGCCAAGCACGCCAGCAGCGCCAACGTCCTTCCTCCCGGACTCGACCTGGCCAAGCGCCTGGTACTTGCCGCACTGGGCGGTAGCGGGAGTATCACCGCCAAGGTCCTCAAACCCCACCCGGTCCCGGTCATAGACCCCGTCGACGTCACCAAGATCAAGAAGTTCTCCGGCGGTGAACTCCTGACCGTGTCCGTGCTGCTGTACTGCTGCCTGGCACAAGTCCGCGCCGCCAACCGCAACCGCGGGCTGCCTGGCGGGGTTGGCACCCTCGTGCTGGACAACCCCATGGGCAAGTCCAACTACGTACCCTTCATCGACCTGCAGCGCACTGTCGCCTCCACCCACGGTGTCCAGCTCGTCTACACCACCGGGGTGGAAGACCTCGACGCCGTGGGCCGCTTCCCTCTCATCTTGCGGCTGCGCAACAACGCCCACGACGCCCGCAGCGGACACCGCCTGGTCCAGCTGACCGAGCGCTACGGCGATGCCGTCAGCGGCGGCGTCGGCGGCGCCCGCGCCGACGGGATCCGCGCGGCACGGCTCTACCGCCTCCCGCTCACCGACACCGGGCCGGTGCCCCAGAAGCCCGACGGATCCGCCGAACCGGACGACCAGGAAGGGAGCGAGAGCGCATGACGTTGCGCCCTCTCGGTGACGTCCTGCTGGAGCGCCTCCGCGCTCACCCCCGCAAGCGCATCCCGCTCGACGACCTGGCCAACGCCGCCTACAGCGCCGACCCAACGCTCCTCACCGCGCCCGAACGCCGGCACCACCTCGCCGGCGCTCTCCACGCCCTGCAGGACGATGGCGCCCTGCGGCTTCCCACCACCCGGAAGTCGTGGGACCACACCGCCAATCCCCCACTGCCGCACTGGGTCGAGCGCATCGCCCCGTCCTGCCCGGCCGGCAGCCGCCCTCCCGCCCGCACCTGGGTGGAACAGCTGTCCTTCCTCGAAGGCCGCCGGCCCTCCCCCCACGGCTACCGACTCTTCACACGTCTCAACGACTTCCTCCTCGCCGGGGGCGCCACCCGCGAACTCATACCCCTGCGCGACCGGTCCTTCGAACTGTTCGGAGACGAGAAGTTCCTCGACGGCATCCACGACACGAAGTGGGTTACCGACGGTCTCCTCAGCATCGACACGCACCTGCGTGCCTACCTCACCCCCGAGCCCCTGAACATCATCGAGCTCGGTCCGGCGCCATGGCTGCTCATCGTCGAGAACACGGCCACCTTCGACAACCTCCGCCGCATCCTGCGGCAGTGGCCCCGCCCTCACGAAGTGGGCTGGATCGCCTTCGGAGACGGTGATCGCATCGCCGCCAGCATCACCACACTCCCCGAGCGCCTCACCGAAACCGGGCATCCGCTCACGGAGATCCTCTACTACGGCGACCTGGACTACGACGGGCTGCACTGCGTCACGCTGGCCAGCCAACGGTCCGTGGCAGCCGGCCTTCCCCCGCTCGCCCCGGCAAGCGGCCTCTACGCGGCACTCCTCACATGCGCCCGGCGAAGCGCCACCGCCATCACCCCTGACGCCGCCCGCACCGTCAGCACCTGGCTCCCCGCACCGCTCGCCGCCCGCACAACTCTCGTGCTCAGCACCGGAACCGCGGTACGCCAGGAAGCGCTCCAGCTCACCACACTGAGCCGACTTCTCGTACCCGCCCACGGGGACCTGCGTCGGCAACTCGTGGCTGTACCCACGGACGAGGACAGGCCCGACGGGTAGGAGCACCGTCAACTCCGCCACTGGCATCGCCGCGTCGCCCGACCGGTGTGGCAACAACGGAGGCCCCGGGACCCGGGGCCTCCGCGCACTTCTGCGTGCCGACCCGCCGGGGCCGCGAATGAAGGCAGAACCAAGCGATCAGCCGAAGCGTCTAGTGTCCTGAGTCTTAGAAAAGCTATAGAAGTATGCTGGGCTCATGGCACGCATGGGTCGACCGACGGTCGACGTGGTTCTGACGGATGACGAACGTGAGACGTTGCTGCGCTGGTCGCGGCGGGCGACGTCCGCGCAGGCTCTGGCGCTGCGTTGTCGGATCGTCCTGGCGTGTGCTGACGGGCTGTCGAACACGCAG